>JBLNEJ010000077.1:0-12674 GCA_050262535.1 Clostridia bacterium | reverse complement strand
TTTGAATTGCAGCAGCAGTATAAAGGGCATACCAATATAAGATTTCTGATCGGTGATGTGAGGGATCTCGAGCGTCTGAACAGAGCGATGGAAGGCATCGATTATGTATTCCATGTAGCGGCGATGAAGCATGTTCCCTCCTGTGAATACAATCCGTTTGAAGCTGTTCAAACAAACATTATCGGCACGCAGAATGTAATTTTGTCATCTTTGAATGCTGGTGTAAAGAAAACTGTCTTTACCAGCACAGATAAAGCCATCTCGCCGACGAATACATACGGAGCTTCAAAGCTTATGGCAGAGCGATTGATTGCTTCTGCTCAATACAATAGCGGGGGGCGTGGTACGATCTTTGCAGCTGTACGTTTTGGTAATGTAATGGGGTCGAGAGGCTCTGTTATTCCATTGTTTAAGCAGCAAATCGAACAACATCGTCGTATAACCGTCACCGATCGATCCATGAGTCGGTTCATGATGACAGTTGAGCAGGCGACTTCTCTTACCATTCAAGCCATGGAGAATGCGCACGGGGGAGAAATATTCGTATTAAAAATGCCGGTGCTAGGTTTGGACGATTTGGCAAATGTCGTTATTCAGGAGTATTCCAAAAAGCTACAAATAGACCCGGATAAGATTATTGTCGAAGAAATAGGGCTACGACCTGGGGAAAAAATGTATGAAGAGCTAATGACCATTGAGGAGGCGAAGGATGCGATTGAGCTCCCGGATATGTTTGTTGTACCTAATACCTTTCTTCCTGAACGTCAAGAATATGAAAACGGTAAGCCTGCGCAATTGCAAAGCTACAGCTCAGAATGGGTAGACCCTCTTACACGAGAAGAAATAAGGAACTTATTGTTAGATAACGATTTGATTTAGTAGGTACATAAGGGGTTTTATGGAATGTTAACAGCCGCAATCATTCAGGCACGTATGGGTTCGACTAGATTACCTGGAAAAGTACTGAAGCAGCTCCAAGATCATACGGTGTTAGGGCATGTAATTCGAAGGATTAAACAAGTTAAATCAATTAATAAAATTGTGATAGCTACTACAAACTTGCCAATCGATGACGTGATTGAGCAGGAAGCAAATCGATATGGGATCGAAGTGTATCGAGGTAGTGAGCAAGATGTCCTTTCTAGGTACTATGAGGCGGCTTTGCAAGTAAATGCTGAGACGATCATCAGGATTACTTCCGATTGCCCGCTTATTGATCCGATGGTAACAGAACAAGTGATTCAGTATTATTCAAAGCACTCTTACGATTATGTGAGCAATTCCCTTGCTCGTACGTATCCGCGTGGCCTGGATACAGAGGTTTTTTCCATGAAAGCTCTTCAAGAGGCTCATCAGCAAGCGAATCAAATACATGAGCGTGAGCATGTGACACCGTATATTTATTTACGATCTGACGAGTTTAAGCTAGGGCACGTATTGGCCGACGAAGATCATTCGTCCCATCGGTGGACGTTGGATACCGAAGAGGACTGGCAACTTATTCAAGAAATTTACCGTGAGTTATATCACCCTGACCATTATTTCACATGGCTAGATGTACTTGCTTTCTTGAAAGACCGCCCAGATTTGGTTGCTTTAAATGCCCATGTGGAGCAGAAAAAACTATGAAGGCAGTTTTTCGGGCTGATGCATCTGTAGTGATTGGAAGTGGACATCTAATGAGATGTCTGACACTAGCCAAAATGCTGAGAAAAAACGGGGCTTCAGTGACGTTTGTTACTCGGGATTTAGGTGGGGATTTTTCAAGTCTAGTTGAAAATGAGAATTTTCCTCTAATTCAGTTGCCTGTCCCAAAAGAAGGCATTGTTACTGCTAAAGAACACGAGCAGTGGCTCGGTGTAGAATGGCAGATGGATGCGGAGGACACAATAGCTTCACTACAGAATGTAGGAAGTGTTGATTGGTTAATTGTTGACCACTATGGGATTGATAATAGATGGGAAAGGTTTATTCGACCTTTTGTTTCTAAAATTATGGTGATAGACGATTTAGCTGACCGACTGCACGATTGTGATCTCTTACTAGATCAGAATTATTATGATAACATGCATACACGTTACGATGGACTAGTTGCTCCATCATGCCAAATGCTACTCGGCCCTCAGTATGCTTTGCTCCGCGAAGAGTTTACAGGAATGGTCAAAAAGGGGCGTATCCGAGATGGAGAGGTAAAGCGTATTCTCGTTTTTTTTGGTGGAAGTGATCCAACCAATGAGACGATGAAAACACTTGAGGCACTGCGCTCTCTAACTCTTTCAGAAATTGTTACTGACGTTGTTGTTGGGGTCGGAAATCCAGCTAAAGAGCAAGTTAAGCAATTTTGCTCTGAAATGCCGAACACGAACTACCATTGTCAAATCGAAAACATGGCCGAATTAATGATGCTGGCAGATCTCTCTATCGGTGCAGGGGGCTCGACCACTTGGGAGCGATGCTACCTTGGTTTGCCAACGATTATAATCATGACAGCTTCTAATCAAGTAGAAACAACAAAAGCACTTGCAAAAAATCAAATCGTTTGGAACTTAGGATTTCACAGCGACGTAACTGTGGAGGAAGTGCGTAATGCGCTTAGAGAAGTACTGAAACATACAGAAAAAGTAAGGGAATTAAGCTTTAAGGCAAAGAAATTTCTTGAAAGAGAACGTAATGATGATCTTATCCGAACCCTTTTAGGAGTGAACGATGGCGATTCGTGAAGACTACTTACTTCGAGAAATGGAAGAATCCGACTTAGAACTGGTCCTACATTGGCGTAATTCCGAACGTATTCGTGCGAGTATGTATACCGATAAAATCATTTCTTGGGAAGACCACTGTGCTTGGTTCTCACGTATGAGGGAGAACAACGGAATTGATTATAGAATCTTTGAATATCTTGGTCGACCAATAGGGTTGGTAAATTTCACAGGAATTGATCGTGAAAATAGGAAATGCCACTGGGGTTTTTATTTAGGAGAAACCGATGTTCCTCGTGGAATCGGGACTGTAATGGGATATTTAGGATTGGAGTATGCCTTTGAAAGCTTACTACTACGGAAAATATGTGGCGAGGCTTTCAGTTTCAATCAAGCAAGCATCAACTACCATAAAAGACTTGGGTTTCGTGAAGAAGGCCTTTTTGTAAAACACATTCTAAAAAGCGGTAACTATGAAGATGTAGTATCGTTTGCTTTATTCCAGGATGAATGGATCAAGATAAAGGGGGATTTGGAAAAGATGGTATTTAGAGAAGGTTCATCTGTATGAGCGAAATAGTTGTAGGTAATAGGAAAATCGGTCTCAAGAATCCTCCATTTATCATTGCTGAAATGTCAGGAAACCATAATCAGTCTCTTGAGCGAGCACTCGAAATAGTAGAAGCTGCTGCAAGAGCTGGAGCTCATGCCATGAAGCTACAAACATATACAGCAGAAACGATGACGCTCAATTTGGAAAGCAATGAGTTTTTTATCAAAGACCCAAATAGTTTGTGGAAGGGGACCTCTCTTTACAAACTTTATCAGGAAGCATACACCCCATGGGAGTGGCACAAACCGATTTTTGATCGTTGTAATGAACTCGGGATGATTGGCTTCAGCACACCCTTTGATGAAACTTCAGTAGATTTCTTGGAGTCACTTGACGTTCCTTTGTACAAGATTGCTTCCTTTGAAAATACGGACTTGCCTTTGATCCGAAAGGTTGCTAGTACAGGAAAGCCAGTCATCATCTCCACAGGGATGGCTTCGCTGGCGGAGCTAGACGAAACAGTACGCACTTTGAGAGAAGCTGGTTGTGAGCAGTTTGTTCTCTTAAAATGCACGAGCACATATCCGGCAACGCCGGAAAATACCAATATCCTGACCATCCCACACATGAAAGAATTGTTCGGCTGTCAGATAGGCTTATCCGACCATACGATGGGAGTGGGTGTTTCGGTTGCCGGTGTTGCACTAGGAGCTACTGTTATTGAAAAGCACTTTACGCTCCGTAGAGCAGACGGCGGTGTGGACTCCACGTTTTCAATGGAGCCTGATGAGTTCCAAGCTCTCGTTCTAGAAAGCGAAAGAGCTTGGCAAGCTTTGGGTAAAGTCAGTTATGGTCCAACAGACAAGGAAAAGGCGTCTCTTCAATTTAGACGTTCGCTGTACATAGCAGAGGACATGAAAGCTGGCGATGTATTTACAAAAGGGAACCTGCGAGCAATCAGACCTGGATTGGGATTATCTCCAAAATACTATGACACGTTACTTGGAAAGACGGTTCAACAAGACGTAAGCAAAGGGACACCAGTTTCTTGGGAGATACTTCTAGATTCTAACGCAAACAAGAGGGAGTTGTAGTTTTATGAACATTCTACTAACAGGTGGAGCAGGCTTTATCGGTCGCTGGGTAGCGAAACAACTGCTTGAAGACGGACATAATCTCTGGGTGATCGATGATTTGTCCAATGGAAGAAAAGAAAATATCCAGGAATTAGCTAATCATTCCCAACTGAAAGAGTTTATTGTGGGGGATATCAAAGACGAGCAGCTACTTCATCGTCTTTTCAGCGAAGTCCAACTTGATATTTGCTATCATCTAGGCGCGTCTATTAACGTCCAAGATTCGATAGATGATCCTCGGACGACCTTTAACAACGACACTCTTGGGACCTTCTACCTTTTAGAACAGTGCCGAGAGCATAATGTAAAAATGGTTTTCATGAGTACTTGTATGGTGTACGATCGTTGTACGGATGAGCAAGGGATTACAGAGCTCCACCCGATTAAACCAGCTTCGCCGTATGCAGGGGCAAAAATTGCAGCCGAAAATATGGTTCTTTCTTATTACCATGCTTATGGATTACCTGTTGTGGTAATCAGACCGTTTAATACGTATGGTCCGTTCCAGAAAACGGGCGGAGAAGGTGGAGTAGTCGCCATTTTTGTCCGTAATGCACTAAAAGGACTTCCACTCAATATTTATGGAGAAGGTACTCAGACGCGGGACCTACTGTACGTGGAGGATTGTGCCCGTTTTGTCGTACAAGCTGGGTATTCTGACAGTGTTAATGGAGAAATTGTCAATGCTGGTTTAGGCCGAGATATCACGGTTAACGATTTGGCAAAATTGATTGCGGAGGATGCTTCGCAAATTAACCATGTAGAACATATTCATCCGCAGAGCGAAATTCAAAAGTTGCTGTGCAATTATTCGAAAGCACAGAAGCTACTAAACTGGGAGCCGCGTGTTAGCTTAGAAGAAGGAATTCGCCGCACAAGAGAATGGATAAGTACAAGCCACCTGATGTAGGTGGCATTTTTTCGAGGAGGGATTCGCATGAGTCAAGCAGAAAAGCTAGCCATTCATGGAGGAAAGCCGGTACGAGAAGCGTTGCTTCCGTATGGCTCGCAATGGATTGACGATCATGATGTAGAGGTCGTCGTCAATACATTGCGTAGCCCTTTTTTGACCCAAGGACCAGAGATTGCCAAGTTCGAACAAGCAGTTGCTGAAGTGTGTGGTGCGAAATTTGCAGTAGCATTTAGCAACGGGACAACCGCTTTGCATGGAGCTAGTTTTGCTGCCGGAATTGGTCCCGGTGACGAAGTGATTACGACGCCGTTAACCTTTGCAGCTAGCTCTAACTGTGTTCTATATCAGGGAGGTACCCCTGTTTTTGCTGATATCGATCCAGATACGTATTTACTGGATATTGAAAAGACAAAGGAAAAAATTACCTCAAAAACAAAAGCAATTATTCCAGTGGATTTCACAGGCCAACCAGTAAATATTCAGGCTTTTATGAAACTCGCTAAGGAACACGGAGTAGTTGTCATTGTTGATGCAGCACATTCGCTCGGAGCAAGCTTCAACGGCTCTCCTGTCGGTGCAATCGCTGACATGACCATGTTTAGCTTTCACCCGGTAAAGCCGGTAACGACTGCTGAAGGAGGAGTGATTGTTACTAACAGTGAAGAGTATTACGAAAAACTACGTCTTTTCCGTTCCCACGGAATAACCCGAGATGAGCGGCGTTTTGCAGGAGAAAACGAGGGTCCATGGTATTACGAAATGCAAGCGTTGGGTAACAACTATCGACTGACAGATCTGCAGGCTGCTCTAGGCACTTCGCAAATGGGGAGGCTACAGGAGTATATAGCGAAACGTAGGGAAATTTCCAAGCAATATGACGAAGCCTTTGAAGCGCTTGAAAACGAAAGATTGCTGAAGAGACCCTTTCAGGCTCCACAGGCACAGTCTGGTTGGCACCTCTACATTATCCAATTACAACTCGAGAATCTCACAAAGGGACGCCGTGAGATTTTCGATGCACTACGTGCGGAAAATATTGGTGTAAACGTTCATTATATTCCTGTTTACCGTTTTCCATATTATCAAGGCTTAGGTTACGGAGCGGGATTGTGTCCGATAGCTGAGCAGCTTTACGAAACGTTTATTACTTTGCCACTCTTTCCAAAAATGAGTGTGGATGACGTACAAACGGTAATTCGGGCAGTTGATAAAGTCCTTCGCTTCTATGCTAAATAAGACATGACTAATTGTTTCCATTAAATATTCCGATAATAGTAGTAAAGAAAAATCGGGAGGTAATTTGTAATGGAAATTAATACGCAAGGTACAAATTTTTCAACAAATGCCCAACCATACGGAACGAGAACAGCTACGGTTGAGGTAGAAGGACAAGGGGCCGAGGTCACTCAAGCGCCAGCGCCGAATAATTCTGTGGGTAATGAGAAGCAAGATGCGCGGGATGAAGTGAAAAAAGAGGTCGATAGCCTGAATAAATGGCTTGGGACCAAGAATACCCATCTTCGCTTTCAAATGCATGACCGACTTAAAGAGTACTATGTACAAATTGTTGACGACAGGACGAATGAAGTAGTTCGTGAGGTACCTTCTAAAAAGATTATGGATTTAGCCGCAAATATGTATGAGTTGGCAGGTATTATCGTCGACGAAAAACGATAGGTGGGAAGAATATGGTAAGCTCAGTTAACCGAATGAGTGGATTAAGCTCTGGTATGGATACGGACCAGCTCGTTAAAAATTTGATCAAGACCGAAAGGGCACCTCTTGACAAACTTTTGCGAAACAAGCAGAAGGAGTCATGGAGACGAGATTCATATCGCGATATGAATTCGCTTCTACTCGAGTTTCGCAATAACATCATATCTCCGTTGAGATTGCAGGGTACGTTTTTGAAAAATACGGTGACTTCAAGTAATGATTCAGTTGTCTCCGTTAAAACAGTGGGGAAACCCCAATCTGATAATAATACGGTCAAAGTGAATCGGCTGGCTGAGCCAGCTCAGCCATCTGCCGTTAAGTTTGTGAATTCAATTAAGGATGAAAACACAAAGATCGACGATGATTTTTCAATAACCGTTCAGGGTTCAAGTGGTACGTCAAAGACAATCACTGTTGAGAAAGGTAACACCATTAAAGACGTGATTCAAAAAATTAACGAGGTTTCAGGCGATTCCAAAGTACGTGCAGTGTACCTTCCAGAGGAAAAATCGATATCGTTTGTTTCTACGGAGACTGGTCGTACCAAAGGAGTTTCTATCTCTGTTTCTGATTCGAGCAATGCCTTGAATATCAAGTCGACTTACATGGCACAGGGGACAGCAATTGACTTGTCGACCACGCCAATTGATACTTCCACCGCCAACAAAATGAATTTTACGATTGGTGGAGTGAGCAAAGAGATTACCCTTTCTACGTCCAAGGTGTACGATGGCTCAACTGGGAAGGGACTCAATGAGTTGGCTCAAGATATTCAAGCAGAGATAAACAAGGACCCAGCTCTCGTCAATGCTAACCTAAAGGCGTCAATTGTGGATGGGAAGCTGACCTTTTCTGCAACTGATGAAGTAAAGGTTAAACCGGGTTCGAGTAATGATTTACGAATTGGAATTGGCTTCTCAGGAGCATCTACTACACTGGCAACGGGCTCTTTCTTCAGTGGGAACGACGGAATTTCGGGTCAGGTTGTGATTAATGGGGTTACACACGACGTAACATCAAATACTTTTAAGTATGACGGGATCGAATACACGCTTAAAAAAGTGAGCAGCGACTCTGTTTCTATTGTATCTAAGCCAGACGAGAATGCTATTTTTGATTCGGTCAAAAAATTTGTCGATGAGTACAACAAACTGATCGATACTCTTAATACGAAGATTTCAGAGCAAGTCAATCGGGATTATAAACCGCTTCTTGACGAGGAAAAAGAAGCGATGGGTGAAAGTACAGTTAAGCTGTGGGAAGATAAGGCAAAGAGTGGGCTGTTGCGCAAGGACCCAATTATCTCCAATCTCCTTTCAGGAATGCGACTTTCTCTAAATAGTATTGTTAGTGGTGGTTCCGATCCTAATAGTAAGTCTTTAGCTGATATTGGCATCTCTAGTGTAACGCGTGGTGGCAGTGTACTCGGCAGTTACAAGGAAAACGGGAAACTTTACATCGATGAGGACAAACTGCGCAAAGCAATTAGAGAAAAAGGGAACGAAGTAATGGACTTGTTCACCAAATCCAGCGATTCGTCAAACCCTACTGAGAAGGAAGCGAATTCAGGAATTGCCCAACGTCTGTACAACCAATTAAATACGTCAATCAATGGAATTATTGATAAAGCAGGGGCAACGGGTTCCTCTGAAGGAGCTCAAACCTACCTGATGGGTCGTCAAATGGCAGAACTTAATAACCAAATTGGACGATGGGAAGACAAGATAGAAAAGATGACCGAGCGATATTACGCAAAGTTCACTGCAATGGAAAAAGCATTAAATAAGTTAAATTCACAAAGCTCGTGGCTCTCCCAACAATTTAGCACTACCTCAGCGTAAGGAGCGATAAACGGTGTTGAATAATGCTTCCCAATCCTATAGGACTAATTCAGTGACAACGGCAACATCTGCGGAGCTCACGCTGATGTTATACGAAGGAGCTATCCGCTTTATTAAACAAGCAAAGCTTGCTCTTGGTGAAAAGGATCTTATTAAGACAAACGAACTTGTCATTAAGGCACAAGACATTACCAGTGAGTTGATGATTACACTGGATCGAAGTGTTCCGATTTCGGAGCAGCTCTTGATCATGTATGAATACCTACATCGACGTCTTGTGGAGGCAAATGTGCGCAAAGATGTAGCCATCCTCAGTGAAGTCCAAGATTTTTATATGGAGTTTCGTAATACATGGAAAGAAGCAATGATACTGGCAAAAAAATAGAGGGATGTCTACCATGTCATTCAAAACAGAGGTATTAGTCCAGGAATTGATGTCTCTTACCACGACGTTGGAGCAGCTAATAGCTGAAAAAAAAGATCCGACGGAGTGGTTGGAACTTCTTGACAGTAGACAAGCCGTTATCGACCAATTGTCTGTTATTCTCCAAGAAGGTGAAGTTTCTCAACATGTAAAACAGTTTGTAATGGAAAAGGTATTTCAAATAGATCTCAAATTACAGGCTGCCATCACGAAGCAAAAACAGGATTTAGCAGTCGAAATGCTTAAATTCCAGCAAAGTAAGTTAATCAACAATGAATACAACAAGCCAGTGAACAGTGTGTACGGGGCTTTCTTTGACAAACGGGAATAGAGTAAAAATGAACTGTGACCCGTAAGATGGACACTTTGAAAAAAGTGACCTCTTTGCGGGTCATTTGTGTTTGAATCAACTTGAATGGACAAAACGGTCATGACCGCTAGCGGTCTCATCCACTTTTATGTAAAACGTCGAGACGTTTTACATAAAAGTGGGGATGCTTGGCATTACACGCGGATATCCAATTGGTTGCCCAACGATGGATGAGGTGCTGCATTCGCAGCGGTGAAATCTTGCAGCATGACGGCTGCTTGAGCAGCATCCGTAGCTTGCTGGGTTTTTAAGAGACTCATCCCAACAAGTTGCTGCAACTGGGCGACCTGTTGGCCCATGATAGAACTAAGATCCATAATTAGCACCTCCTTTCATCCCAAAAGTCTTACCTTACTATTATCGGCCCCACCTCTGCTATAATAAAGCAATCAATAGATTCGGACGGTGAAATCCATGCAATTTTCCACAAAACGACGCTCGCTGCTTCTTATCGCGCTCGTCGTCTTCATCCTCGTACACGCCGTTTACCTGAATGGCAACGTGCGAGAGCTGATCAACCTGACAGCCATCGAGCTGGTCATTCTTTCCGTCATCCTCTCCTACGCCATCAAGCGCAAGCATCTGCAGGTACGCCCGTTGATCAGCTTGCTCATCCACGGCAAGGAAGGGAACCTGGAACAAACCATCAAGCGCTTCTACTATTACGCCCTCGTCCAGAAGGAACAAGGGCATCTGGAGCTTGAGAAGGAGCTGGAAAAGGAACAGGACTCCTTCGTTCGCCGCGGCAGCATGCTGGCGGTTGAAGGGGTGCCAGAGGAAGAGCTGCGGCTCATCCTGGACAACGAACTGAAAGGGGAGCAATACCGCTACCAGCAGATCGGCGGGTTCTTCCGGCTGATTGCGCTGCTTGCGCCAGGGATGGGACTTGTCGGGACGCTGCTGGGGATGACGGGCGTGCTCAAGACGCTGTCGGACTTCACGCAGACAGGGTACAGCCTCAGCTCAGCGGTCGTAGCGACGCTGTATGGGGCGCTTCTGGCCAATATGTTCGCGCTGCCGTGCTACTATCGGTTGATGGACATTTGTGACCGGGAAATGTTTGAGAAGCGTCTCTACATCGAAGGATGCATCGGCCTGCAGCGTATGGAAAATCCGCGCGTGCTGTTTGAAAAGCTGAATTCATTTTTGCCGAGCGACCAGAAGCTGGTGCTGGTGAAAGAGTCGGGAAGCAGCAGGGGAACCATCGAAAGGCAGGACGAGTACTATGCAGGATGATCGCCTGTACGATGAGAAGGAGCTGGAGAAAAGCTGGCTTCTCAGCTATAGTGACCTGATTACGCTGCTGTTCGTCATTGTCGTCATTATCGCCGCCATCTCTTCCAACCATGTGAAAACCAGGATCGACGAATTGAAACAGGAAGAGGCTAAGCAGCAGGAGCAGTCAAAGGAAATGGCGGCGGAAATCGGGATTTTTGAAGCGAAGAAAAAAAAGCTGGAGAAAGAAATCACGGTGCTGGAGACCTACCGGGACAAGCTCGCCTCCACAGTCAAGCCGCTGAATACCGAGCAGGACCAAGCGGACCGGAGCATGGACACGGTAAAAACGCAGCTCTCTGCGGCCCTACAGGAATTCAACATCGATTTCTCGGAAACGTCGGAGGGCTTGATGATTCGTCTCCCGGAAAAAGTCCTGTTCAAAAGCGGCGCGGCCGAGCTGGAGGAAGAGGGTAAGAAGGCAGTCGGGGCGATCGCAGTCGTGCTGCAAAAATTCCCGAACCACTTGCGAATTGAAGGCTACTCTGATAATGTGCCGATCACAAAGAGCAGCTATCCATCGAACTGGGAGCTTTCTTCCGCGCGTGCGCTGTCAGTCATGCGGGAGATGGTCGATTCGTATATGATGCCGCCGACTCGCTTTGTGATCGCCGGCTGGGGGGAACAGCGTCCGTTAACGAAGAATGCTACCGCTGAGGAGCGGGCGCAGAACAGACGGGTGGAAATCGTGATTCTTCCGGAGAAACAATAACAGCAAGCTGGCCGTGGTGAATCATTGTACCACGGCCTTTTTCATTGGCGATGATTCAAAAAGAAGAGAATTATAGGTGTAATTTTATGAGTTTTCTAATAAAATATGAGTGAGAAATTTCACCAAATGTGAAAGGAGGGCAGAATTGCTTGTGCACAACTCTCTGTGGATAATGTGGATAAATCTGTGGAGAAGGCACAAAAAGCGCACCTTTCTTGTGGACATCTTTGGGGAAACTTTACACAAGATTTACAACGAAACGGTAGCGGAAGGAAGAGCTGCATGAAGAAACGCGGGATTTGGCGAAAAACGTCGGGCTGCGTTTCGGACAGACAAAGAGATAAGAAAGATATAGGGGGCAATCAAATGAAGATCGGGAAAAAATGGCTGTCCATCATGTCGCTTGCGGTTGGATTGAGCCTGCTCGTGACCGGCTGTGGCGGTGGGCAGTCTGCAAGCGGCGGTGGCGCGGAAAAAGTGTATGTGGTTGGTACGGATGCCGCGTATCCCCCATTCCAGGTGCTGGAAGGTGACGGGAAAATTACCGGGCACGACATCGATGTGATGAACGCGGTAGCGGAAGCGGCCGGGATCAAGATTGAATGGAAAAACACCGGCTGGGACCCGTTGTTTGACGGTCTCGATAAGGGCACGGTGGATATCGGCATCTCCTCCATTACCATTACCGAAGATCGCAAAAAGAAGTATGACTTCTCCGATCCTTACTTCGAAGCCAGTCAGCTAATTCTGCTTCCAGAGGATTCCACTGTAACCAAGCTGGCGGACCTGAAGGGCAAACGGTTTGGTGTACAGGGAGGAACAACGGGTGAAGAAGTGTTGAAAAAAGCCTTCGGCAGCACATACGAAGGAATCAAAGGCTTTGACGATATGCCGTCAGCCGTGGATGAATTTTTTAACGGTCGTGTAGATGCAGTTGTCGGCGATAATGGCGTTATTATTCATTATGCAAATAAAATCAAGGACAAGAAATTCAAATTGCTCAAGGATGACTCCTTTGAAAAGGAATACTACGGC
>JBLNEJ010000076.1:0-3658 GCA_050262535.1 Clostridia bacterium | reverse complement strand
TCCCTCAACGGAATTGATCCCGATCTGCTTGATGAGATGAGCTACCGGGCGATTGCGATCGGGTATCCGGTATTTACGCTTGGTGCCTTGATTTTTGCGATGATTTGGGCGGCTGAAGCATGGGGCCGTTTCTGGGGCTGGGACCCGAAAGAGGTTTGGGCATTGATCGTCTGGCTGTTTTACAGCGCCTATCTCCACCTTCGCCTGTCGCGCGGCTGGATCGGTACGAAATCAGCTTGGTTGTCGGTAATCGGCTTTGTCATTATTTTGATTACACTGGTTGTCGTGAATCTTGTTCTTGTAGGCCTTCACTCTTATGCTGGTGTATAATTAGCCTATAGAATTTACCAACGAAAGAGAAAACGAGGTGCCTGGCATGGAAAAATCAAACAAAATCCTTGTCGTAGACGACGAGGAACGTATTCGCCGTCTATTAAAAATGTATCTGGAGAGGGAAAACTTTCAGATCGATGAGGCGGAGCGAGGAGAACAAGCGCTGGAAATGGCGCTCACTTCCGATTATGACATCATCCTGCTCGATCTGATGCTGCCAGGTATGGATGGCGTTGAGGTTTGTCAGCGCATCCGTGAGCATAAAGCAACCCCGATTGTCATGCTGACGGCAAAAGGGGAAGAAACGAATCGGGTGCAAGGGTTTGAGGCAGGTGTCGACGACTATGTCGTGAAACCTTTCAGTCCGCGGGAGGTTGTGTACCGGGTAAAGGCGATTTTGCGGCGGGCATCGGCAACAGCCTATCTGAAAACCGATACGGTAAGCAGCCACTCCATTCTGGTTTTCCCGGAGCTGACGATCGATCATGATGCGCACAAGGTATTGGCGAGTGGACAAGAAGTCAATCTGACTCCGAAAGAGTATGAGCTGCTTCATTACCTGGCACAATCACCGGACAAGGTGTTTACCCGCGAAGAACTTTTGAAGGATGTTTGGCATTATGATTTCTTTGGTGACCTGCGTACGGTGGACACGCATATCAAGCGCTTGCGTGAAAAGCTGAACAAGGTTTCACCAGATGCCGCGCAAATGATCTCGACCGTATGGGGTGTCGGATACAAGCTCGAGGTGCCAAAATAACGTGGACATGATCTTTCGCAGTGTTGTCGGGAAGCTGTGGATGACGATTATCGCCTTGTTTGCGTTCGTGCTGACCTTGTTTAGTCTGCTACTTGTTCAATCATTTGACAGCTTTTACTTCCGCAAACAAATGGAAGGTTTGAAGATGCTGACGGAGCAGCTATCCCTGAATTTGCAGCATTCGACAAACACAGAGCTTTATATTGAATCGGCCTCAGCGATGGGAAAAGCGTACCACACCCGTATGTTTTTGATTGATCACAACAAGAAGTTAATCGCAAGTACCGACTCGGATACCAACTTGCCCGATATCAGTCTGGAACAACTGTTGAACAATCCAGCCTTGCGGACCGATCAAGCGTTGCTTGGACAGCACCCGGACCCAGAGCGAATTATCGTTCCGGTTACAGGAGCCCAGAAGGAACGCGTGCAGGTACTGGCTGTTGTTGTCCCTCATCCACTGTCAAGTGGGAAAAGCGGAGCGGTGATCATGTATCAGGCAATCGAGGACTATGATGGTACGGTCGCGGACGTGCGGAATCTGATTTTTGTCGTAGGGGTCATCGGATTTATTATGACGACCGTGTTTGCATTTTTCCTGTCGTCAAGAATAACGTATCCATTGCGACATATGAAAGAGACCGCACATCGGATCGCAGAAGGGGACATTCATGCGGCAATCCCGATTCGCACCAATGACGAAATCGGGGAGCTTGCTTCCTCCTTTAATACAATGGCGAGCAAGTTGAATAATCTTGTAAAGGCGTTGTCCAATGAGAAGGAACAGCTGTCCAGCGTCTTGCACAGCATGGTGGACGGCGTCATCATGATCGATGTGAACGGTCAGATCGTGGTGACCAACCCGCCGGCAGAGCATTTTCTTCGTGACTGGAAATACGAGAGCGAGATCGTCCCGATGCATGAACTGTATCAGCAGGTTGTTCGATTCGGCCATGAAGTATCGGCGGACATTCCTGTACAAGGACATATCTGGTCTGTGGTCATGGCTCCGCTTTATCATGATCACGATCAGATTCGTGGAGCGGTAGCGGTGTTGCGGGATGTAACAAAAGAAAGGAAAATGGATAAACTGCGGAAAGACTTTGTCGCCAACGTTTCCCACGAACTGCGAACGCCTTTGTCCATGCTGCAGGGCTACAGTGAAGCGATCGTTGACGACATTGCTTCAACGCCGGAAGAGCATAAAGAATTGGCTCAAATCATTTACGACGAATCGGTTCGCATGACCAAACTGGTTAACGAGCTTCTGGATTTGGCAAGAATGGAAGCAGGGCATGTCGAACTGCATCAGGAAACGATCCGCTTGAAGCCATACATTGAACGTATTTACCGCAAATTTACCAATGTGGGGCGGGAGCGTGGGGTGCAGATCCAGTTGGAGATCGACACGTCCATGGAAATGTTCGACCTAGATCCTGACCGGATTGAACAAGTACTGACGAACTTGATCGACAATGCGTTGCGTCATACGCCACAGGCTGGCGTGGTACGGATCAGTATTCGCGGCGATGATGATCTTGTACTCGAGGTCAGCGACACGGGCAGTGGAATACCGGAAGAGGATCTGCCGTTTATTTTCGAACGCTTTTACAAGGCAGACAAAGCGAGAACACGCGGCAGAGCGGGAACCGGACTGGGGCTTGCGATTGCAAAAAACATTGTGGAGGCGCACAATGGCACCATCAACGTGCAAAGCAAACGCGGCGAAGGAACGACGTTTACCATTCATTTGCCCAGATAGAGAACAACCAATACTTGATAGGGTGGAGACTAATGATAAAGACAATCTTGTTTGATGTTGATGGGGTAATGTTGAGTGAGGAGCGTTATTTTGACGCTTCTGCATTGACGGTATGGGAAATGCTTCACAGTGAGGCGTATTTGGGATTGGCTGGCGACACGTTTGAGCCAGGGCCGGAGGAGCCGATTATTCGTCGCGTACGCGATACTGTCTTTGATCAGAACAGGGTATTGAACTTGATCAAGGCACGGGGAATCAACAGCAACTGGGATATGGTGTTCCTGACGTTCTCGTATCAGATCATCCGTCTGTGTGAAAAGCTTTTGCCGGTAAAAGGGGCTGAGGTGGCTGAACTGCTCACCAACCAGATCGACCGTGAAGAGCTTGCTCGTCTGCGCGACTGGGCGAAGCATGAAGCGCCTGATTTTGTCATTGACTACGCTGCGTTCACTGCTGATTTCGCAAAGGGCAACGCACAAAAAGCGGAAATGCTGATCTATTTGAACCAGATTGCCAAAGAACGCTGCAACGTGGACACCGAAATGTTTTCCCGCAACAGCTCGCTGTGGAAGCTTTGCCAGGAAACGTTCCAGGAATGGTACCTGGGTGACGTGCGCGTTACGGCTTCCATTGGTCGGGAAAGCTATCAAAAAGGCAAAAAAGGCTTCCTCGCCGATGAAATTCCGATTGTGGAACCAGCCAAACTGCGTGAAATTTTGCTTCAGCTGAAGGAAAAAGGCTTGACGCTGGGGATTGGAACCGGTCGTCCAACCATCGAGACGCATGTGCCGCTGAGCGAGCTC
>JBLNEJ010000075.1:0-12294 GCA_050262535.1 Clostridia bacterium | reverse complement strand
TGACAACCGGAACGACCAAAATCGTATGGAAGCCGAGTAAATTTCCACCCAGCACATCGGTGAAGAGCTGGTCGCCCACAACAACCGTTTCTTCAATCGATACGTTCATTTCCTTGACGGCACGCAGAAAAGCGTTTCTTGTCGGTTTCTTGGCACCCCATATATACTGAACACCTAGCGGCTGGCAAAACCGTTCGACGCGTTCGCGCCGATTGTTGGACAGGATGGTTACCTGGATGCCGGACTTGCGCATCTGTTCAATCCATGCCATGACCTCCGGCGTCGCCTCCACCCGATCCCATTCCACCAGCGTGTTATCCAGATCGGTAATAATCGCTCGAATGTTTTGTTTATGTAAACGGTCTACAGTAATCGAAAAAACGGACTCTACGTACTGGTTCGGCATCAGCTTTTCTAAAATCACGGGACACCTCCAAAAACGTTGCTGCCCTGGCTGTCAAGATGCTCGTCCCACGGCTAGTATTCGGCACCTACTATACCACATTCCCGCAATCACTTGCAAAACAATCCGTGAACATCTGCCTTGTCAGCCTGATGAGCTGTTTTCGTCAGACGACACTTCCTCTTTCCATTCGCCGAACAAACGATAGCGATTGTTTGCAACCCATGCGTAAAGCTTCACTCCGATCCATGGAATACCTGGTATGTACAACAAGGGTGCCAACCAAAACAGCTTCGTATAGGCAAGCAGATAGCGTACCGCATAAAACCCTTTTTCCACTTCACCTTTCGCCGTTTGAACGTGCAACGCTTGCCCGCACGCTTTTTCATTCAATCCACAGGCGGCCGCTTCCGTATAGTGATTCCACTGTACACGCGCATCGCTGCCACGCCGGCCAAGACGCTGGAACCAGTGCTTGAAAAAACGGCACATCACACAGTACATATCGTAAAAGACTATGATTTCCCCCATATCCCGGTCTCCTTTGCCATCGATTTCACACCTCATGCAAAATAGAGAACATCGTCAATTGCTCATACCGTTCATCCTCTGTACGTGGGTCATGCAAACCGGAAAATCCAACTCCCACCAACCGAATCCCGGGTCCGGCATCGATTGCATCCACCAGCTCTTCCAACAGGTCCTCCCAGCTTGCTCCCGGCTGCTTGCGGCGCTGCTTGCTGCGATTTGTAAAATCGCTGTACTTGATTTTGAGCGTCAACGTGTGCGGCTCATGCTCGATAGCCTGCTCTTGCAGATCGTTTTTCAACTCCTGCAACAGCTCTTTGGCGACTTGCAGCACTTGTTCTTTTTCTTGTATGTCAAAAGGAAGCGTCGTCTCCCTGCTGATTGATTTCACCGTTCGATCCATATCGATTTCCCGATGATCGATTCCCCGTACCCGCTGGTACAAAGACTGCCCCATTTTACCGAACAGCTTCACGATCTCATCCTCGGAGAGTTGCCAAAATTGTTCCACTGTCGTGATATTCCGCTTTGCCAGCAGCTCCTGTGATTTCTTGCCAATCCCATGAATAGCGCCGATCGGGAGTGTTCGCAATACATCCAGCGCTTCCTCCGGACGAATGATCACGAATGCATCCGGTTTTTTCAGATCGCTCGCGATCTTGGCCAGGCTCATGTTGTAGGAGAGGCCGATGCTGCACGTTAGCCCGCACTCCTGCTTAATGCGGTGCTTGATCTCACGAGCCACGGGAACCGCATTCTCAAACTGGGATACATCGAGATACGCTTCATCCAGACCAACCGTTTGATAAAGGGGCGAATAGCGTTGAAAGACAGCGCGGATTTCCGCAGATTTCTCTTCATAACGAGCGTAGCGAACAGGCAGATAGATGCCTTCCGGGCATTTTTTGCGGGCAAGTGCGATGGGCATCGCAGAACGCACCCCGTATTTACGTGCCTCGTAGCTGCAGGTTGCCACAACCCCGCGATTTTCACGTCCACCGACAATGACGGGCTTGCCGCGCAGGCGGGGGTTATCCAATTGCTCCACACTTGCATAGAAAGCGTCGATGTCCAAGTGCAAAATCTTCTTCACGAAAGGAACACCACCAAACATATATTCCCCTCATATTATCCGCTTTTCACATGCGGGTTGCAAGGATTGTCTGTAGGCTGCTGCGCCTGATTGTAATCCACCTGCGTTTATGATTGCTGGCGGATGACTGTCAGCAACTCCTCCGTCGATGGATTTCCTTTGCGAGCGTACACGATTCGGCCTGCCTTGTTGATGATATAGACGACTCGTTCCTGGGCAAAGAGCCCGAGGATTTTGCCCACCTTGTATTTCTTGCGAATTTCCTCACCTGCGTCGTGGATTAACCCGAATTCATAGCCGAAGCGGCGGGCGAACCCTTCATGATCCTCGACAGAAGCCGGATTGACCCCAAACACAACAGCGTCGACTTCATCAAACTGCATACTCGAATCCTGCGCCGCACATAGCTGCTTCGTGCACACAGGCGTATGATCCTTCGGATAGAAGATGAGCACGACATGCTTTTGCCCAATATACTCTTCCAGCTTGACTACCCCTTGTGTACTAGTGGCAACAAAAAGGGGCGCGATCTCTCCCAAGCTCAACATGGCAACTGGCCTCCTTACGTGATAAAAGCAGGCAACCATTGAATGCTGCCTGCCTTCGTATTTTGCAATGAAATAAAAAGCGATGCTAGGACCGTTCCCTGTTCGTCATCTGCTGCCAAACAGAACCGCTTGCCGCTTCGCCTCGTTCGATCCGCTCGATCGCCATCTTGATCTGCAAGCGCACTTCAAACTCGGGGTCGTTCTCAGCTGCATGCAGCCCTGGAAGTGAGCTTCCATCACCTTGCTCGAACAAAAAGCGGGCAGCACGCCAGCGGACCAGCTTGTTTGGGTCCACAAGCGCCTCAATCATCGCCGGAATGGCACGCGGGTCACCCAAGTCAGACAGGGTGTCCCCGGTGGTACGACGAACCGACACGCTTGCATCCTTCAATGCGGACAACAGCAGCGGCAACACAGCATCGCCACCAATCATGCCGAGATACATAACAGCAAGCCGGCGGATCGAGGACTTTTCATCCTGCAGCGCCCTGGAGAGAAAAGGCAGTAAAGCTTCTCCATGTTCCTCCGGGTTCACTTGCTCCAATGCAGCATAACGTTTGCGCCAATCGGCTTCAAGAAGCACTTCAGGCGGGGGCAGCGGTGACTTTGGTTTAGCGGAGTCAGCCTGTACGGCCGAATGAGTAGCCACAGATTCCGCGCCTGCCCCTGCTGCTTCCAGCAAAATTTCTTCCAGCAAAGCAGCAAGGCGCTGTTCGTCGTAGCTTGCATCCACTTCTGCAGCCACCACTTCTCCGATCTCCTTAAGGTCCCCATACCGAACACCTTGCTCGACCCACTGCCGTTCTTTAATCAGATTCGGGGAAATGGTCCCTGCCTTCATCGCCGTTTTGGCAAAGCGATCGGGCAACGCGGTGCGAGCCTCCTGTCCGTTGGCCGTCACCTTCACTTGCAGAGGGATCGTGCGGAACATTTGCAAATAGACCTGCGCTTCCCCGAAAGACGCCGTGTCCTGCGAATCCGTCGGACCGGTAGCAAGGACGTCTCCCGCCACACTTGTCTGGCCGAATTGCTCTTTGACCTGACGCAAAATCTCTTGCCAATCCGCCTGGGGAAATCGGTCAAGCGCAATGAAATCGGCTGCCCGAAACACGCTTTTGACCCCCGGGATCGAGAGCAACCGCTGGATATAGACGGAGGCTTCCGAAACATTTTGTGGTGTATATTCCTTCTGGAGCCCATTGGGCAAAGTTTCATCCAGATTGATTTTCATCGAATTCGGACTTGGAGTTGGCTCGATGGACAACAGCTTCACGCGAATCCGCTCCTTTCAGTATAAAATCATCATACACTGTAAGTGGAAAGGAAACCAAACCCGAGTGTGCTGTTGAGGTTCATGCCCATTCAGCCTTTGTTTTTGGCATAGATCCAGTTGTAATAGGAAGCATGCTTGATTTCATCCGTCATGATCTCAAACATCGCATCTTTATACTGTTGCGGAATGTTCAGGTAGATCGTGCGATACTTTTCAAATGCCTTCAATTCTCCCATCAACGCTTGCTCGATTCCCTCGAGATAGCTGCCCGGCTGCACAAAATTTTCCTGCTCTCCCAAGCCGGGTGCAGGCGGTTGCCCCGTGAGCTGCGTATACAGTCTGCGAAACATGCGGCGATGCTTGCGCTCGTCATCCCGAATCGAAGTGATCACCTTTTTCTCTTCCTCAGTGGGCGCTTCATTAATCAAATAACCATAGAACAGCTCATCATTTCTTTCACCTGTAATGGCCTCGGTGATCAGCGTGACGACCAGTCGGTAGCGCTCATCCTGATAACCGGGGGCGGTAGCTGGCATCACAGGGAAATAGGGCGAATAGCGCGAATAATAGTGGGGATATACCATTGGCTCATAACCTCCAACATGTTTTTTCTCCACTAGGGTATTCGCCTGTATTGTGTGTGGTGCGTCTATCGTTTGCACTTTTTGCGATACTCCCCCGGACTCATCCGGTATTCGGCCTTGAACGCCCGTTGAAAGGAGCTGATGCTTCCGAATCCTACCTGATAGGCAAGCTCTGTAATTTCTGTGTCACTATGCTTGAGCAGAATGGCCGATCGATTTAGCCTGAGTCGTGTTACATACCTTGCAGGTGTGCAGCCCAGTTGATCACGGAACAGCTCAATCAAATGGAATTTGCTGATTCCAGCCGTCTTTGCCATTTCATCCAGTGTCAGCCTTTCCTCGTGTTCCTCATGAATGAATTCCAGCGTCCGTTGAAGCGCAGGATGGTGTGCCTTCGGGATAGACCCGTGCCACGTTGCCAACTGTTCCCCATCAAAAACAGAAAGTGCCAGGTTGGCCAACTCCCATTCGATCTGTTGAATCTCCAACGGCTCCAGAGGTGCTTGAAGCGAGCGCAGCATTACGTGCTCTCCCCATTCGCGAAAGCGGTCATTCGCCCCTTCGCTCCAATGCCGGATGGCAAGCTCGTTCGCTCGCTTTTGGTGTTCCATCCGCTCTGCATGCACTTGCTGCACAAGCGTTTCCTTCAGGCCGATCAACAAAAGCCTACCGGGTGTATCATCGACCATATGCCGATGCTCATCATGCGGCGTCACGATGAGCGAATGCCGAGCGTCCATCCGTCTTATGGTTTGGTTGCATTGCATCGAAAACACCCCGGATAGCGGGATGCTCACTTGGTAGCAATCCGGATGATCGTGCAATTCATCGGTCTCACACGGTTTGAAGTCATGCAAGCGAATGCCGAAATGATCAAATTCAAGCAATAAATTCACGCAATTCCTCCTTTTTCAAATCAATCATGCGGCAACAATTGCGGTAGTTTCCCCAATAAATGCGTAGCTTGTGAATATTCAAACCGCGTACAATACAATCATACGATGTCCCCGCAAGAAGGAGATTGATAGGTAATGCTTATAACAAATGATGGCCTCATCGCAAAGCAAGCCCTGAACGAGCAGGAGCTTGCTGAAATCAAGGAATTATCCTTGCTCTGCAACGAATTCGATCAAATCGATCTGAAGCTGAACTGGAACATGTTACAAAACCGTCCAGCCGATCAAACGAACGATTTTCTCTTTTATCGGAATGGACAGCTGATCGGCTTTGCTGCCCTTTATTCGTTTCAATCGACGGAAGCAGAGTTAAACGGGATGGTTCATCCTGACTACCGCAGACAGGGTGTGTTTCGCCAGTTGGTTGAGGCAGCCCGTCAGGAATGCGCCAAGCGGAGCATTCCCAAGCTGATTTATATTGTGGAGCATACCGCAGCCCCAGCAAAAGCGTTCGCTCTTTCTACCGGAGCTGTCTACTCGTTCTCCGAATATTGGATGAAGCGGGTCCATGACCGATTCCCGGCGAAAAAGACGGACGTGACCGACGAACCGATGCTGCGTAAAGCTGGATATGACGATATCGAGTCACTGGTCGAGTTGAATATGTCCGGCTTTAACATGACAGAGCCTGACGCTCGCGAATATGCAGCTGCTTTTCTGAAAAGCGAGAGCGATACGACCTACATCGCTGAAGTCAATTCCAAGCCGGTCAGCAAAATATCCGTGATGAAGGAAAACGGCGAAGCCTTTATTTTCGGCTTCTGCGTGCAAAAGGAGCTTCAGGGCAAGGGGCTGGGACGCCAGATTTTGGCCAAGACGATCCAGCTGCAAACTGCCGAGGGATTCTCCAGCATTGCCCTGGAGGTCGCAGTCGAGAATGAAGGCGCCCTGGCGCTCTACCAGTCCTGCGGCTTCGAAACCGCTCGCTCCTATGATTACTACTCGTTAGCGATCGAGTAAATAAAGGGACTGGATCTGTTTGGCGACTTGCTCCAAATTGGTCGATACCTGCGGGATGGAATAGCCGACATAGAGCGGCGAGGTCACAAACCGCGGAACGACCTTTACCATCCGCTTGTTGTCCAAATGATAAAAGAACAGATTGTAGCTGGCACACCTTTGATTGAAGTGGTGCAAAATATAATGCGTCAGCATCTGAACGTAATCAGCCATTTGGTCGATCTCGCTTGGATCTGACAGGATGACGTTGAATTCGGTGAACCCTGCGCGCGGTCGGCTGGAGATGTTGCAGCTTACCCCGCGCTTTTCTTCGATTGTGATCCCTTCAAAATGCTCCACGCGCGAATGCTCCTGATAATCGATGTGCGAAAGCCCGATGATTTGCATGTGTGGATGTTTCAGCGAGCCGCCTGAGTATGGCCCGTGGTTTTTGTAAAACATGACGGACCGGAAGTCCCCACTCGCCTCCATCTCCATCCATTTCTCCAAACTGAAACGAAACAGCGTGTGCAGATGGTTTTTGGAATAAACGGAAAGCTCGGAATCGCAATCATCCGTTTCAATAATGACGGTCTGAAAGGCATCCTGCAGCACTGGGTATTTGTTTTTGAGATAAATAATGCTGCCCCTTTCATCTAATATGCCTTCCAGTCCAGGACGATTGCAGAATGGACAGGTTGCTTCCCGATTCAAAATGTTCTCAGGTTTCTGTCTGCCGATGGCTGGCTCGAAAAATAGATGGGTATGCTTCATTGTTCGTCACCTGCTTGGTAAATGTTAACGATAGGCTGCACCCTGGCAATGCGTGCAACACATTATGTACAATAATTTTATCATAATAGTTGAAAGTATCGCTTGTCGGGAACATAATCAGCAGAAATTTGTGAAAAGTGACTGTTTGCACTTCCCTTTGTCGGGATTTCACGCTATTGTGTGCATATGGCTTTTTTTCGTTGTGGATAGGAAAATGGAGGGTTAGACAGATGAAAGTAGCAAAATTTGGCGGTACCTCAATGGCGAGTGCTGCCCAATTCCAAAAGGTTTATGACATCATTATGGCAGACGCAGAGCGCAAAATCATTGTGGTTTCCGCTCCGGGAAAACGATATAAAGACGATACGAAGGTAACTGATCTGTTGATCGCGGTTGCTGAACAATTCCTCGCAACCGGGCAGGCGAATGCTGAGCTGGAACGCGTCATCGCCCGCTATCAGGAAATTTCCGATGAACTTGATCTGAACGCATCTGTCATGGAACGCATTTCTTCTGATCTGAAAGCGTTGCTTGACATGGATACATCCAATCCCGACCGCTTCATGGATGCAATCAAAGCGGCAGGAGAAGACAACAGCGCCAAAATTTTTGCCGCTTTCCTGCAAAGCCGCGGCATTGAAGCACAGTATGTGAATCCAAAGGATGCCGGTCTTTTGGTAAGCGATGAGCCGGGCAATGCACAAGTACTGCCGGAGGCGTATGACCGCTTGCATGATTCGCTGCGCAGTCGCAGTGGCATAACGGTTTTCCCTGGATTTTTCGGCTTCTCCCCGCAGGGCGTGCTGGTCACTTTCTCTCGCGGCGGTTCCGACATTACCGGTTCCATTCTGGCTGCAGCCGTGAAAGCAAGTTTGTATGAAAACTTCACCGATGTGGATTCCGTTTTTGCGGTGAATCCAAATCTCGTAAAAAATCCGAAGGAAATCAAAGAGATTACCTACCGTGAAATGCGCGAGCTTTCCTATGCAGGCTTCTCCGTCTTCCACGAAGATGCACTTCTGCCTGCCTATATGGCCCGCGTACCGGTATGCATCAAAAACACGAACAATCCGAGCGCCCCTGGCACCATGATCACCGCCGATCGGCACACCGTGGCAGAAACCGTTGTGGGCATCGCGAGTGACGGTGGCTTCTGCAGCATTTACATGAGCAAATACTTGATGAACCGCGAGATTGGTTTTGGTCGCCGCGTCTTGCAAATTCTTGAAGAAGAGGATCTGTCCTACGAGCATACACCATCCGGTATTGACAACATTTCCGTCATTCTGCGCGACCGTAACTTTGACGCGGAGAAGGAGCAACGTATTACGAACCGGATCAAGCATGAGCTGAAGGTCGATGATTTCGCTATCGAACGCGATCTCGCCCTGGTCATGATTGTTGGTGAAGGGATGCGCCGTTCCGTCGGTGTCTCAGCTCGTGCCACCGCTGCGCTGGCGCGCGCCGATGTCAACATCGAGATGATCAACCAAGGCTCGTCCGAGGTGAGCATGATGTTTGGGGTCAAAGCCTACGATTCCGACCGTGCTGTCGTCGCCTTGTACGAAGAGTTTTTCGGAACAGACAACTAAGCTCCATCAGCTCAAACCAACCAGCCGATGTCACTTCCTCTTTGGAATGCATCGGCTTTTTTCATGTCGTTACGGCAAATAGACAGCTTTGAGATGCTGAACATTCCAGCTGATGATTTCCCCTTCCCCGGTAACGATTTCCACCATATTGCTCTCCACTTTTTGCAGCAGCCCGATTTTGTGCGGATGATCGCCGATATCAAAAATCACCAGCTTCCCTTCCAGCTTTTTCAGTTGTTCTTCAAACGTTCTCGGCAAGATCAGCTTTGCCGGATGTACAGGCAAATGCTCCTTTCCGAGAGAGTATGGCGTCGTGCTTTGATTATAGGGCGTCAACCATTTCAAGTGATTGAGCGCGACGAACATCGTTTTGTATACCGGTGAATAGAAGACGAAATAGTTCGTCAGCATGCTGGTGACATAGCCGTGAATTGTCTGGTTGCCTGACACATAGATTTCGACAAACATGCCCTTGGCATTGCTGAGGATGTTGCGAAGCGAAATGTTTTCCGTCTGGTTCTCCATCGGATTGAGGCCGCTTAGTACAATCTGCTGCTCAATCTGCGGATTGGGGCGAATGTTGTGCAGCTGCATCAGCGGAATATAGCGATACACCACACCATTGTACAAAACCAGCACGTCCAACCCATAATCGACCAGCAAGCCGGTGAATTTTTGCTTGCCGGCAAGCTCTACCATCACGTGTGTATTGAGATAGTGATCCAGCAGGTTCATCGTCTACCTCCTTTTCCTGGCATCGAAAAGCCTTACGCCGTGGGTGCACCGGCTCCATGAAAAACCAGTGCACCCGAGAGTAAGCAGGGATGGTTTACGGCTCATGTGATCCCCGTCGCATGGCGATCACCGCCTTCCTCCCCATCCGGTTGCGCCACTGCCCGTCACGTCAACCGGATGCCCTCTTACCCGCGCTTTTTGGCTGCGCTGCGTTTGGCTACTCGCATCGTCGAGCTCTTTCTTCTGGAGCTGTAGCCACGGCTGTAAGACGTTCTGGTGCGAGCACGTTGGCTGCTGCGTTGCTGGACAGCTTTTTGCTGGTTGCTGCTTTGATTTTCTTGCTGCTGATTGTTGTTTTGGTTTTGCTGGTTTTGGTTATTGGCATCCTGGAACTGTTCATACGTTTTTTCGACAAAGTTCAGATTGCGCATGTGCGAGATCGACACATGGTAGACAACCTTGTTCGAAACGACCGTGAGCCGTTCTCCGTCACTGCTGGTCAACACACCTTCTACCGCTTCAGGACCGCCACGGTTGATTTTGACCCATTTATGCTGCAGTTTGCCAAGCAATTCGGCGATATCTTCCCCTTCGATATATTCAGGATACGAGACTTTTTGGAAGTCGTTGCTTTCGTATTCACTGATGCTTTTCAGATGGCGGGTGTTGTAGTAGATAACGCCCTCTTCCTTCGTCTGCATGACAAAGTAGTTTTTGCCGACCCCGAGAATGCGGCCAACGCGTGATTCCGGACCGCCGCGATCGATGCGAACGACGCTATATTTCAAGCTTTGGAGCACGTCATTCATCGTTTCGGCTTCAAGATAGCGGTCATAGAAATCTTCGGAGCGGTTCATCACAGGCAACGGATCATTCAAGTCTTCACAAACCGTTTTGATGTGCTCCAGATTGTAATACAAAATGCCGTCTTCTCCTGTATCGACAACGAGGTGGCTGCTGCCTTTTACCGCAACGCACTTGCCGATTCGTGATTCAGGTCCACCCTTGTAAACCTGAATTGTCCTGCCTACCATTGACCCTAACAAATCTTCCATGTTGAGAAACTGTGCCATCGATTTGTCGTCCCCTTTCACTTGTCTGTGAGGTTTATTTGTAATGCATGTATATGAGCCGTGAAAGCAGTTGGACTACACGTTTTCCCTATTCTTCTAAAATTGGTTTCCTATCTATCAGCCAGTGTCCACCAGGGCAAAATTCCGCTTGCGCCGCTAGGTAAATGCACTTGTCCTGCAAGAATCAAGTTGAATACGTTAGAAGTACACCGACGACAGTTTAGAAGGAGGTGACCCCATTGAATATCAGAAAGATAGGAAAGTGGGAGAAAGATCGTTGGATGAGAAAGCATTTTCACCTGGCCCAGGCAATGCCGGAAACCGACGAATGGAGCGAAGGCTCCTTTCAAACCTTTCTTTCCCGCTACGGCAAGGTGATCATCAAACCGGTCAACGGAAGCTGGGGCTCGGGCATTCTCGTTGTCACACGAAGATCGGCTGATCGCTATGCCGTACAAATGGCGACAAAACGGATCATCCTCAATGAGTCGGACGTCTATCGCTATATCTCTTCTGTCATTAAAAACAGACCGTATTTGATCCAGAACTTCATTTCGCTCGCATCGATCGGCGGCAGACCAATTGATGTACGCGTCATGACACAGCTCGATGAAGCAAACAAATGGATCATTACAGGGCGGCTGGTAAAAGTCGCACGCCCCGGCTTCATCATTTCCAATCCCGAGGAAAAAGTATTGCCGCTCTCCAGCTTGTTCAAGCATGTGGTTTCTCCCGAGAACAGCAAAACGATCATCGCCCGGATGGATGAATTGGCAATTCTGGCATCGGAGCACCTGCAGCAAGCGTATCCGCAAATTTCAATCGTCGGCTTCGATATCGCCCTCGACACGGACGGCAAGCTGTGGATCATTGAAGCGAACTTCGCCCCGATGGTCAGCCTGTTCCGCTATTTGCCGGATCACAGCAGCTATCACACGATTCGCAAATACAAAAAAATTAAGCGCGGCAAGTCGCCGCGCCCGCAATCTGGTACACCGAATCAATTCCCCGATGATGACTATTATTACTATAGTTAACGGCATAGCTCATGAGCCAGTATCAGATAGACGCTTGAGGTCCAGGTGAACGCAGGATCGCACAGCGCCTCACCCGTCATCGCGTTGAAGTTCTCGGCCATCCCCACAGCTTGCGCCATGTTGCAAAAACGAATCGCAATCGTACGTGCCAGCTCGGCTTCTCCTCCTTGCAGCAGCCCATCTACAATCAGCAGGGTGGCTGGTGCCCAAATGGGTCCTCGCCAATAGCCGGAAGCCTGGTAGGATTCACTCGAAACGCTCTCGGTGGCAAGTCCGTTCGGTGTCAAAAAGCGGTCGGACCGCTTCAAACCCGCTACCATTTTTGAAAAGATCTCAACTGGAAGGCGAGGGCCAAGCACCAACGGAACCAATAACAGCAGACTTTCCGATTCGATTGGCTCACCGCTGATGGCATGGCGGGCCAGAAACCGATCTTCGTTCCAGAACCTGTCGAGCAGCACCTGCAGCAAGTGGTCCGCTCGCATTTGCCATCTTGCGGACTGCTTGCCCAGCTCTTCCGAATGCAAGCTTCTCCCCAGCTTCTCGGCAATTGCTGCCAGTACGTCCATTTGCACGATGAGGTAGGCAAGTAGATCAGGACTCGCCACAGGGATTCCATGGGCAAAAACCGTGCTGTTGTCCCAGCCGCTGTCGTTGCCATGTTCATAATACGGCACTCCGTCTTTCCCATTCGTCCGATGCTCCATCCACCAGTTTGTCCATCTGCTGAGCGGCTCGTAGAGTTCGGCCAAGCGTTCG
>JBLNEJ010000074.1:0-4235 GCA_050262535.1 Clostridia bacterium | reverse complement strand
ACTTTTGGCGGCGAAGCATGTGGCGAAAGCAGATATGATCGTTTGCCTGTTAGGCCCTGGCGTTGTCGGAACGGGGACGACATTAGGATTTTCCGCGATGCAGCTTGCTGAAGTGCTTCATGCGGTTTCGATGCTGAAGGGTGTCCCCATTTTTATTCCTCGCATGAGCTTCGCGGACCAACGTGAACGACATAGGGGAATCAGTCATCATACGCTCACACTGCTATCCCGTTATACGCTTGCATCTGCACTTGTGCCGATTCCACGATTTCCGGAACCTGAAAAAGCTCGATTGCTGGCCCATCAGCTACAGAACACCAAACTGGAAGAGCGACATGTCCTCCTGCACCGAGACGTTCCGCCAGTTGATAGACTGTTGACTCTTCAGCGAGAGTATCCACTAAGAATTGAAACGATGGGACGTTCCATTGAGGACGATTCTGCTCCCTTTCTTACAGCATTCCATGCTGCTGAGGTGGCCGTCCATCTCTTTAAGCGGCAGCTTACGTCAGTCGCTTCTTTGTCAGAGTCTGGTGGTCAAGAAGCTCTTGTACGGTATTATGGCGCATTGCTAGCCGGCGCAATGTAGCGCGGATTTCCTGACTTTTTCCAACCAATCGAAGGTGAGTGGAAGTGAATTCCATTTTCATCCAAATAGCCCCTTTCGCTTGTCCTACCAACAGACCAGCTTGTCTTACTGCTACCATATGGGATAAGGTACACATATAGAACCAGAGTGAAAGCGAAGGGAGATCCAACTTATGAAGGAACATGATCCACTTTATGAAAAAACAATAGCCAGTGAACAAATCTACGATGGACGGATCATCAAAGTCAAAGTGGACGATGTCCTTTTGCCAAACGGAAAAACGGCCAAACGGGAAATCGTCAATCACCAAGGAGCTGTAGCGGTCATGGCGATTACCGAGGACCGGAAGCTGCTGGCTGTCCGACAATTCCGCAAACCGTTGGAACGATCGATCATCGAGATTCCGGCAGGCAAGCTGGAGCTCGGAGAAGAACCGCTTGCCTGCGCCATTCGTGAGCTGGCGGAGGAGACCGGATATACAGCAAAACAGTTCACCCACCTCAGTTCATTCTATACATCGCCTGGTTTTGCAGATGAGCTGTTGCATTTGTATGTGGCCGAAGGTCTCACGCAGGGCGAGGCACAACCTGATGAGGATGAGTTCGTGGAGGTCCTTCACCTGTCGCTGGACGAGGCGAAGCAGCTACATGCCGACGGGGAAATCCGCGATGCGAAAACGGTACTTGCTCTGTTCGCGTGGGAAAATCAAATGCTGAAAGGGAATTGCTGACGTGATGATGCGTGAAATCTTTGCTGACCTGCACATTCACCTGGGCAGTACGATGAGCGGAAAGCCGGTCAAAATCACAGCATCGCGCCAAATGACGCTTTCAGCAGTGCTTGAAGAAGCGTCGGAACGAAAAGGAATCGAGCTGATCGGCATTATTGATGCGCAGGTTCCTGAAGTTCAAGAGGAGCTGATCGAGCTTATTTGGCGCAAGCAAGCGGTTCCCCTCGAGGAGGGCGGCATTCGCTATAAACAAACAACATTGCTGCTCGGAGCGGAGGTAGAGATCAAGGAGGAGGGCAGAGGAGAGGCACACTTCCTTTGCTACCTTCCAACATTGCCTCTCATGCAGCAGTTTTCCGCATGGTTGGCCGATCGCTGCCGCAATATCACGTTAAGCTCGCAGCGGATCAGCTGTACGATCCGGCAATTGCAGGAGCGCGTCACTGAGCTTGGCGGGGTGGTGATTCCCGCCCACATTTTTACGCCGCACAAAGGCCTGTGCGGAAGCTGCACCAATCGGATTGGTGAAGTAGCAGACCCCGAAATGTTTCATGGAGTCGAACTTGGATTATCTTCCAATACGGAACTGGCCGACCAGATCAGTGAACTGCACCCGTATACGTTCGTGACGAACTCGGACGCGCATTCTCTGGCCAAAATTGCCCGGGAGTACCAATCGATTCTCGTTGCTTCTCCATCGTTTTCCGAATGGAAGCAAGCGTTGAACAGGGAAAATGGAAGGCGGGTGACCATCAACTACGGCCTTCATCCACGCCTTGGAAAATATCATCAAACTACCTGCCAGTCCTGCGGGTCTCCGCTGGAAAGAGAAACACCGGAACGTTGCCCGCAATGCGGAAGAAAAACAGTCATCAGGGGAGTGGAACAACGAATACGTGAGCTTGCTGATCTTCCGTTGGGAAGTCATCCGGAGTATCGCCCCCCTTATGTGGAACAATTTCCGCTCGACTTTTTGCCAGGAATTGGGCCAAAGCGTCGTGAACAGCTATTCCAGGCGTTCGGGACGGAAATGAATATTTTGCATCGAGTGGCGTACCAAGACCTCGCACGGGTAATCGGGGACGAGCTGGCAGAACGGATCGAACTGGCTCGCACCGGGAAGCTGGAGATAACAGCGGGCGGGGCAGGTGTATATGGCCGCGTTTCAAAACCGTCCACTGCTAGTAAGAAGGAATAGTCATGAACCCTAGCGCATATGGTAGCTCTAAGACGCGATAGAGGAGAGCTGACCGTGCGCTACCGATTCGGACAATCCTTCCAAGCCTATCTGAAAGAGCACCAAACATTGTACGTCTTCACGATCGTTCTGTTTGCGATGGGCGTTGTGTTTGGTGCAATTCTCGTCAATTCGCTCAGTTTGACACAGAAGCAGGAGCTGCTGCGATTTCTAGAATATTTTTTTGCGAACTTGAATCAATCTGGACTTACGGATCCGAAGCTATATTTCCTGCAATCGTTCGCCTATTATTTGAAAACAGTCGGGATTATGTGGATTCTTGGTCTATCCATCATTGGGCTGCCGATGATTCTGCTTCTGCTTTTTCTTAAAGGAATTGTGGTTGGGTTTACGGTCGGATTTCTCGTCAATCAGATGAACGGGCAGGGGATTTGGTATTCGATCGCAGGGGTTTTGCCCCAAAATATGCTCGTCGTGCCGGCGTTGATCATGATCGGTGTGGGAGGCATCTCTTTTTCAATCAGATTGATCAAAACGAGGCTGCTGTCAAAGCGGGATCTCATTCTTCCCCATTTTGTAAGTTACTCGGTATTGGTCGTGGCCATGTTTTGTGTTTTGACGCTGGCAGCACTGTTTGAAACGTTTGTTTCGCCTGTGTTGATCCAGTATGTGATTAAGTAAGAATAATTCTCATGTAATAACTTTTGTATTTGACTTATCGAATCCCCCTCCACTATAATAGGAGCAGGTTTCATGCGAGCGGGGAGGGACAATGATGGAAGAAAAGATTGAAAAAATAAAGCAACAATTACATTCCCATAACTATAAATTAACACCTCAGCGTGAGGCCACCGTTCGTGTACTCTTGGAAAATGAACAGGACCACCTGAGTGCTGAGGACGTATATTTACTGGTAAAGGAAAAGTCCCCGGAAATTGGACTGGCTACCGTCTATCGTACACTGGAATTGTTGAGTGAATTAAAAATCATACATAAGATGAACTTCGGAGACGGCGTGGCTCGCTACGATTTGCGAGACGACAATGCAGACCGCCATCACCATCATCTCGTATGTATGAATTGTGGAACCGTAGATGAGATTTTTGAAAACCTTCTGGTCGGCGTTGAAGAGCGGGTGCAAAATGTTTACAACTTTTCGATTTTGGACCATCGGCTCACGTTTTACGGAATTTGCCATCGTTGCATCGACAAGGTGAATATCGAAGACTTCAAATAATCAGCTTCTCCTGTGACCAGGAGAAGTTTTTCGTTTTTAGTGAGCGCCTTCTTAACGTATAGCCGTGTGGACGAGCGCATAAGATGATAAGACAACGAACAGTGGGAGTTGTCCGCCTTTATGATCATCTCGGTTCGACGCCTGTTGGAATTGCTGCGCTTTCTACTTGTGCTGATCACCTGCACACTCATTTCCTATGGAATCATCACGCTTTTGTCTGAACGTTTTTTGCCGGCCAATCCGTATCATGAACCGCGTGGCAATGCGATCAAGGTCGTCAAGATCATCGACACGTCCATGCAGCATGATATGGAGTGGTATGACTCGAGATTACAGTTGTTTTTCATGGTTGGTGAATAAGGGAACGATCCTCTTTTTTCCATGGAAATGAGAAAAAAGAGGAATTTTTTCGTTAGATGTGGAAAGCAAATACGAGCACATTGCCACAAGGGCTTGGGGGAGAAGCAACTTTGAACATTCT
>JBLNEJ010000073.1:0-9051 GCA_050262535.1 Clostridia bacterium | reverse complement strand
GAAGCATGACGTTTTTCAAAATATGGAGGAACAGGATTTTCCATCGAGTGGAGCCATAAGCATATTGAAGCTTAACGTAATCCTCCTTTAGCTGAACGATGGCACTGGACCGAATGTAGCGGATGTATACGGACAAATAGCTGAAGCTGAGCACGGTGCATGGCAAGATGCCGTGCTTGATGACGTCCCAGGTGGACTCCACGCCAATCGTGCGCATCCCCATGCTTGGCAGCCAGTTCAGCTTGAGTGCAAACAAATAGATCAGCAGCATCGCAAACCAGAAGGAAGGAATGGAAATCCCGACATAAGAAATGAGGTTCAACAGCTTGTCGATCCATTTGTTCCGGTTCACAGCAGCCAGCAAACCGAGCGGAATGGCCAGCACCAGTGAAATCAGCATCGAAGCCCCCATCAATCCTGCTGTAGCAGGAATCCGCTCCAGCACCTGGTCAAGCACCGGACGATTGTTGATAAGCGAAAAGCCCATGTTCCCCTGAAACAAATTGGTCAGCCAAATCCAGAACTGGACGTACGCCGGCTTGTCCAGACCAAGGCTTTGACGCATCCGCTCGACGTCCTCCGGGCTCATGTTCGGAGTCACGAACGATTGCACCGGATCGCCAGGAGCCAGCTTGATCAGGGCAAAGGAAACAATCGCGATAAATAGCAGCAACGGTATGGAATGGAGAAGCCGTTTCCCGATCAAACGATACATGTCTATCCTCCCACGAAAACAAACAAGCTGACCGAAATCAGCTTGTTTGCTTCCTGTCTGTTTTTATTTCACGTACAGCTTGGACAGGTCGTCGAACATCGTGACCGGCTTGGTGATCGCTTCTTTCAAGCCATCGTATTTTTTGTCGATGGCAATGATCGATTTGGTGTACGCAATCGGATAGATGAGCGCGTCATCTGCCACCTTTTGCTGGATTTGCTTGTACAGATCACCGCGTTTGGTCGTGTCAACTTCCACTGCCGCTTTCGCCCACAGTGCGTCAAGCTCCTTGTCGGTGTGGTGCGAATAATTGTACGCCTCTGTGCTGACATACAGCGATTTGTAAGCGTCCGGTTCATAGCCCATGATGTAGCCGCCAAACGAAATGTCAAAGTCTGTGTTTTGCGGATTCATTGCTTTTTTGGAGAAGGCAGCCGGGTCAAGCGGTTGCAGTTCCACCTCGATGCCAGCCTCTTTGAGCTTTTGCTGAACGTAAAGCGCTTGGCTCGTTTGTGCCTTGTTGGAGTTGATGTAAGCCAGGCGCAGCTTCAAGTTGCTTGCTCCAGCACCGCTCAACAGTTGTTTTGCTTTTTCAGGATCGTAGTCGTACTTGGCAACATCCTGGTTGTGGTACAGCGTATCTGGCGTCAAAATCGACGCAGCCGGTTCAGCGAACTCCGTGGAGGTATACGCTGCTGTAATCAGCTCCTGCTTGTTGATCGCATAGGAGATCGCTTGGCGAACTTCTTTTTTCTTCAACACGTCAATGTTCTGGTTGAACACCATGTACGCAAGACGGCCTTCAAAGTACGGAATCACATTAAACTTTTGCGTAGCATTAATCTTCTGGAAATCTTGGGGATCAATATATTTCAGCTGGATTTCGCCGTTTTGCAGGGCGAGATTCGCTGCATTCGTATCCTTGGCAATCCGGTAGGTGACGGAATCAAGGTACGCTTTTCCGTTAAAATAGTTGTCAAAGCGCTCCAGGGTAACGTACTCACCCGGTTTGTACTCCTTGAACTTGAATGGGCCGGAGCCGATCGGGTTGTTGTTTTTGGGGCTCTTCTCAATATCCGCTTCGTTTTCAAAGATGTGCTTCGGAATCGGGAACACTTGCACAAGCGCGCCTTCAAATGCAGCTGTTACTTGCGGCAGAACGAAATCGACCGTCCGCTCATCCACTTTTTTCACCGTGATCGGCTTGCCGTCAAGCACGAACAGACTGCGCAGGAAGCTGTGCTGCTTCTCATCGAGAATTTTTTCAAACGTAAACACGACGTCGTCGGCTGTCAGCTTCTGACCATCGTGCCAAGTCAGGTTTTCCTTCAGCTTGAGGGTATAGGTTTTGAAATCAGGGGATTGGGTCAGGCTTTCCGCCAGAACCAGTGTTTTCTTTCCTTCATTAATGGAGAAGAATGGCGCATACAGCGACTGGTCGATGGTCAATGTAACACGGTCGCCTGCGTACAACGGATTGATCACTTCAGGATCGGACGAAACTCCGATGATCAGGCTGCCGCCGCTTTTCGGACCGCTGGTGCTGCTTTCGGCTGCCGGCTGTTCCTGGTTAGATGCAGGCTTAGCCGCTTCCTGGGAACCGCAACCGCTCAACACCGTCACTGCTGATAAGAGAATTGCAATTGAGCTAAACAACTTCCGCATAATGTTTTCCTCCACTCTACTAACGCTTATCGATAAAAATTAGTATACCAAGGATTTTAGCAATGTCAACTATTCTTATCGGAATTAATAAGATTATGGTGATGAACTTGTGTCGTGGAACGGCTTATACTATTATTCGTATGATAATCGAGTTTGGTTATGCTTTCCAGCCCCATTCTCATGTAAATGTGCATCTTTCGGTCGCCAAAACGCAAAAAACGCTAGCAGCATGCCAGCGCTTGCACTCCGACTCTAGCCCCTCAGCCTCCCAGCTATTCCAAAATAGCCAGCCGTTCAAACACGCCCGGAAATTCCTCGGCTGTTACGGGTTTACTGAAATAATAGCCCTGTATTTCGTCGCATCGCTGCTCTTGTAAAAACTGCAGCTGTTCCTTTGTTTCGACTCCCTCTGCTATTACTTTTTTCTTCAGCGTATGTCCCATCGCGATGATGGTGGAAACGATATCCCTGTCATTCGAATCTTGCGTAATATCATGTACAAACGACTGGTCGATTTTCAAGCAATCCGTCGGCAATCTTTTCAGGTAATTCAAGGAGCTGTACCCCATGCCAAAATCATCTATCGCGATATTGACGCCCAATTCCTTCAGCTCGTAGAGGACGTTAGTCGCTGACTCTACATTCATGGTCATCGTCTCCGTAATTTCCAGCTCAAGATACTTCGGATCAAGTCCCGTCTCGCGCAGGATCATCGCTATTTTTTCGACCAGATCGGGCTGATAAAACTGGCGGATGGAGAGATTGACGGAAATCACCATCGGGGGAAGCCCCTGATCCTGCCATGCCTTGTTTTGCTTGCAGGCTGTTTGCAGCACCCATTCCCCAATGGCGACGATCAACCCCGTTTCTTCTGCCAGCGGGATGAATTTGGCCGGCGAGACCATGCCGAGCTTCGGGTTGTACCAGCGAATCAATGCCTCGACTCCGCTAATCGTTTTATGAACGAGATCGACCTTCGGCTGATAATGGAGAACGAACTCTTGACGCTCGATCGCTTTTCGCAGCATGATTTCAGTTTCAAAGCTTTCATCGGAAAGCTTGTCGATCTGATTCGTGTAGAGTTGAAAATTGTTCTTGCCCTGCCGCTTTGCATGATACATCGAATTGTCCGCCCGCCGCTGGAGCGTTTTTGCATCCTCCCCGTGAAGCGGAAACAGACTGATTCCAATGCTCGCGGTTGCTACTAGTTCCAGTCCGTTTATTTCATAGGGCTGGGAAAGCGACTCGATCAGCGACTGTGCGAAATGCTCCGTTTGCTCCTGTGTGCAATTGTGCAGCAAAACGATGAACTCGTCTCCACTATGGCGATAAACCGATTCCGAGTTTCCTACGATTTGCATGAGACGGCTCGATACCTTCTGCAAAAGCAGATCGCCGATATCATGTCCCAGCGAGTCGTTTATTTGCTTGAATCGATCCAGATCGATAAACAGAATCGAGACGGTTTCCTTGTTTCTTCGCGCATGCTCGAGAATGTCCCCGATTTGCTCCTGAAAAAGGCGCAGATTCGGCAATTCCGTCAGAGGATCGTGATAAGCAACGTATTGAATTTTTTCCTTTGTGTTCGCATGCTGAATCGCCAAATTTGCCAGATATGTCGCGCGTTCAACCAGATCCAGATCATTTTGTGAAGGGAGTCGGGTCTCCTTGTAATACACCGCAAACGTGACGAGAACGTTGTTTTGCGGATCCAAAATCGGGGTAGACCAGCATGCTTTCAAACCGTGACCGATAGCCAGATGCCGATAATCAGCCCAAAGCGGGTCACTTGCAATATCCGTGACAATCACCTGCTTTTTATAGTAGGCCGCCGTCCCGCATGAACCGACGGCCGGACCGATTTTCACCCCGGTTACTTGCCGGTTGTATTCATCGGGCAGGCTCGGCGCACAGACGTGTGTCAAGGTTGTCTGATGATCATCAATCAAAAGTATAGAGCAAAGACACTCAGGGGACAGCCTCTCAATCCAACCGACAATTTCCTCAAGCACCCTCTCGAGCTGGACGTCCTTTGCAATCATTTCGAGAATGCGATTTTGCCCATCCAGCAAGTATGCCGATCGTTTTTCCAATGTGATGTCTTTGCAGATGCAGTGGATGCCGATGACGTGATTGTCCACGTAGATTGGAATCAGCTTCACGCTGAGCTCTAACCTCTTTTTTTCCTTGCTGAATATGGCCGTTTCGACTTGAATAGGTGTTCCTTTTTGGGCGATTTCGAAATTGGTACGGGCACCTTCCCGTCTTTCCGGAACAATCAGCGGCTCATACGTTCTGCCAATCAACTCCGTCGGGGAATACCCCGTTACTTTTTCCGCTGCCGCGTTCATGTACGCAAAACGGCCCTCTACATCGAAGGCGATAATGGCGTCAATATTATGCTCAAACAGAGACTTGAATCGCAGTTCGCTTTCCCGCAAGCGTTTTTCAGTCGCTTTTTGCAAGGAGATATCCCGGGCGATTCCGGTTACCCCGACCGTTTGAGCGCCTACGATAATCGGAATGACGGTCACACTTACTTCTTTCCGTTGGTTATTTTTATTGATGATGGCGATTTCCATTGATTCAGGACTTCCACCCAGTACGTCTTGAAAGCATTTTCGGGCTTTATCCAAATCTTCCGGCGAAATGATGTCGGTAAATGGTTTGCCCAGCAGTTCATGGCGGGAGTACCCCGTGCTAAACTCCCATGAAGAGTTGATGCTCGAGAATTTCCCCGCAGAGTCAAGGGAAAATACAATATCCAGCTCGTATGTAAAAAGAGAGTCCATGCGGTTCTTGCATTGCTCCAAAAGAAGCTCGATATTTTTCCAATGAGAAATATCCCGTACCATCGACAGCACATACTTCTTTTCGTCCTCGAGATTCAGGATTCGGCTGCTTACCTCTACCGGAAGCTTTTTGCCCTCCTTCGTGACGTGAAGCGAAGGTACCGTGACAATTTTTCCGTTCAGTAATTCCTGCAGTTCGTCAACGATCAGATGGACACAAGTGGGATCAATGATCTGTATAGGAGACAGCTTCAAAAATTCATCGCGACGATACCCGAGCAGCCCGCAAGCGGCCTCATTAGCATCGACAAATCGGTCAACTTGGTTCTCTTCCGTTAACTTGGTAATATAGAGTGCATTATTCATGCTCTGGAAAGTGGCGTGAAAGCCGTGCTCGAATAATTCTTTTACCAATTGCGCTTTATTTTCGTGATTGTCTGGAAATCGATTTGCATTTGTGTCAAGCATCTTTCTCCTCCCACACCCCTAGACAGCCTTTTCGATTCTTCTACAAAGAATTTCAGAAATGTCCGAGTCTATCTATCGTTTCCTTGTATACTTTCCCTATCAGACAAAATTCAAACAACTTGCTTGTGCGAGATTGAGATATTGAAATTACGTAGCGATTTGTACTCGTATCTTGCACCATGAAGTCTAGCTCCACCCTATCTCTCTGTGTTTCCAAACCGCTTTTCGTTTCTGGCGCGGGCTCTTTCGCGTTCCACCTCGCGATTGCGCGGTTCGGCGTTGGTGACAAGTGAAGCAAGCAGCTGCTGGGCAACGTCGGATACTTCGTTGACAGCGCGGTGAAACGCCTCCTCGTTTGCCTTCGACGGCACGTTGAAGCCTGAGAGCTTGCGGACGAACTGGAGAGCAGCTGCCTGGATCTCCTCTTCTGTCGCGGGAGGTTCGAAATTGAACAAAGTTTTGATATTACGGCACATGGCGGTCTCCTTTGGCATCTGTCATTCCCTTTACCTTACAACATTTGGATGGGGCGAGCCAGCATTGGGTACGAAGATGCTTGGTTAAGCCTTCAATGAATGCTTGCGTATAAGGGGCTGTCCCAAAAGTCATTTTTCGATTTTTACAGCGCAGCTCTTACAATGGAAGAACTGAAAAAACAAGCATCCCACGTCACTTTTGATAGTGAAACGGGATGCTGCTTCGTTCATGGTTCGGGCGATCGTGACTTGTATTCTTCCATGCAGGGTGAAGACCTTAGCGCAGCTAGAAACCTGCTTCTCCCTTGCACTGCAGCTAATTTATGGGACAGCCCCTTCCTTTCATCGCGTCCTGCCAGACAAGCCCGCTATTTCTGCTTTCGCTGTTTCGCCGCCAGCAGCCGATTGAACGCTTCCGTTGATTGGGGACCGGCTTCTTTTTCCGGCGGCTTGGATGCATTGGCAGGCTTTTTGGCGTCACCGACAGCATCCGATAGCGCTGACTTTTGCTCTCCCGTGGTTCGTTTCTCGGTCGTTGTCTCACGAGACAGGATGGTTTGCTGCCACTTGGCACTCTTTTGCTCGTCGGCCAGCTCCTCCGCCCTCGTCCGCTGTGTCTGCCTTTTGGCTCCACCCAGACGTTCGAATACGCCTGCACTGCTTGTTTCCCCTGCAGCTGACGACTGGCTTGCAGCAAGCCCGCGCCTTTTGAACAGCGTCGCCACTCTCTGCCATACTTTCTCCGGCAGCTGCAAGCGGCGAAACGCCACATCCAGCGGCCACAGCAGCGCTGCCAGCATGAGCAGCCATTCGGCAATCGACTGTCGCTCCCACTTGGCAGGCAGGTTATGGGAAAACACATGCTTCGGCTCGCTGATCATTGTCCCTTTTCCCGCTTCAAGCCACTCCCGCAGCTGCTTTTCACCATTTTTGGGCAGCCCGTACTCCGGTGAATAGGAGACAGTCAGCCCTGTTGTCTGGCTTGCGGTCACCTTGCTTCCGCGCTTTTCCACAAGCTGGATCAAATAGCTGCCCGGATCGGCGACGCGGAACGTTCCCTGGAGCACGCCCGGTCCCATCGGCTGCACGCGGATGACCTGCCGGTTCATTTGCTGATCCAGTACGACCGCTTCCAGCTCCTGCGGCAACGGTGCTCCCTTTGGCAACGTGACGGTTAGTTTCCCCGTCGAACCGTCGAGCTCCGTTTCCGTCCGCCAGCTTCCTTCGCTTACCTGCGGCAAGGACCAGGCGACGATCTCATTCCAGACACGGCTGTTGCCTGCCCAGCTCACCCAGTCAGGCGCCCACTTTCCTTCCACATCGCTCGTCCAGGCGACTGCTCGGCCCAGACCGTATTGCCAGCGTGCCAGCACCGGATCTTCATCCTGACTGACCAACGCTTGCTCCGCCGTTTGCTTTAGCGTGGTCGCCACATATGCCCGCAGCGGCGGAAGTCCCTGACGCAGGGATGCCCAGTCGGCCGCCCCCGAACGCATCGGCACCTGCGGCTTTTCAACGATGAACGTCCGGCTTGCCAACGCCGTCTCCTTGCTGAAGATTTTGGGGATCGAACCGGGATCATTGGCAAAGTAATAGCGTCCCTTGCCCCACTCCGCGATGTCTTCCAAGAGCATCGTATCGGAATCGTCACCGACCGCCACCGTGGAAACGGTCATGTTTTCCCCGGTCATCTGCTCCAGCATGCCCTGATAATTATCTTCTCTGCCCGATTGTCCGTCCGTCAGCAGGATGACATGCTTGCGCTGTGTGTTCATTTTTTTGATCTGCTCATACGCCAGTTGGAGCGCCGGAAAAATATCCGTGCCGCCGTCCGCATAAATGCCACCAATCTTCTGGCGAATGGTCGCCGGGTCTTTCACCTGCTGCGGCTCCACCACAACCCATGGACTGCCGTCAAAAGCGATTACGCCAATCTGATCCTGCTCGCTTAACATCTCGGTGGCACGAATCGCGGCCTCCTTGGCCAGCTCCATTTTGTCAATGCCTCCGCCGCCTCCCGACATGCTGCCGGACTTGTCGATCACTAGCACCAGACCGAGCGACGGGAGCTTTTCTTTTCCCCGCAGGTCCATATAGACCGGAAGCGCTTCTTCAATCGGAGTGCGGAACCAGCCGCCCATCCCGAAGCTGTCGTTGCCGCCGGTCATGATCAGTCCGAGTCCGAGATCGCGGACAGCGGTACGCATTCGTTCCATATCCGCGTCGCTGATCTTCGTTGCGTCCACATTCACCAGGACAATTCCCGCGTACTGCTTGTAGTCATCCAGCTCTTTAGGCAAAAGCGCCGGATTTTTCACTTCCGCCTTGATGCTTCCCGCCTGCAACGCACTCATCAGATTCGCGGCGGCTCCCGTCTGTCCTTCGATCACGAGCAGTGACGGCGAGCCTGCCACCTGCGTATAGGCGTGCGCCTGGTTATTCACCTTCAGTGAATCACGCTCTGCCTCGATTTCCACCCGGTAGCGATGAAAGCCCTGCTCCATCGCTTTTTGGGCGAACACGAAGCGGTTCTTCCCTTTTTCAATCATAACCGACTGTCTGCCCGCTTCCCGGTTTCCTTCATAAAGCCGCAGCATCGCTTTCGTGGCGACCGTGCTTTCCACGTCCACCTTGATCGGAAATTCCTCGCCCGCATACAGCCGTTCCGGTACCTGTAGGGCGGAAAGCAGCACTTCCTGCCCCTGCGGCTGCTGCTGCAGCACCGCTTCAACAGCAATGCCCCGCTCGGTCGCCAGCCTGATTTCCTTGGCCGTATCGCCGTGGGTGGCAAGTCCGTCTGTGACCAGTACAATTTTGCCGCGCGCCTGACTGGGCAGCATTCCGGTTGCCAGACGGATGCCCTCCGCCAGGTTGGTCGCGTTCCGGTTGACCTCTACTCCCAATGCGAGCAGTTCATCGCGATTGGTGAGAGGCT
>JBLNEJ010000072.1:0-24934 GCA_050262535.1 Clostridia bacterium | reverse complement strand
CCGGAGCGGTACTGTTCGATCTAGATTGTTCAGATTGTCGAGTTGCTATGTTTCACAACGTTGGTTACGGCTTCCTTCAGACACATGCTCAGAACGGTTTCCGTCATCAAGGAGGAATGGTTCAGATTGAGGTCGCCCTCCATAATCAGATGGATTTGGGCAGCCTTCAAAATTTGCCGGATCCGAAACATTTCATCCTCAAGCCTCGTCCCGCGCATCTGGGTTACCATTTCACGCACTTCCTTCAAGGCAATTCGGGCTGTTTGGCGAATCTCCTTGATTTCCGTTTGCGCCTGCACCGGGTTTTTCGTAATCAATTTTCCGGCCAAATCGCATTTCAGTCCGATAAGTGACAGCTTCTGCCCCAATGTATCGTGCAGGTCACGGGCGATCCGTTGGCGTTCCTCCAGCTTGACAAGCTCCGATATCCGTTTGTTCGCGTCCTCCAGCTGATCCTGCAGCTTTTCCCGCTTGTTTCTGTTGTAGGTGGTAACCGGCAGCAGAATAACCGCGATGAGGCTGACCAGAACAAAAGGAAGCTGGGAAAACAGCACCGGATTTTGTGAAATAATCCCCAGGTTCGTTGTCACAACCGTGCTGATGAGGTGGATCGTATACAACGTAAAGAATCCGACCTTGTTCTGGAGATTCCCGATAAAAAACGCCAAAAACAACGCGAAATACACATAACCGAACATCCAGGTCATCGCGATCGAGATGATAATCTGCAAGCTTGACCAGAAATAGATTTGCCATCCCTTGGACAAAAAGGACAGTACGTAGCATGTAAAAAAAGCGAGAACCATGACGATCCCGCTCACCACCTCAACCGTGGAAGAGGATCGAAAGATAAAGTAAAACGGCAGAATACAAAAAACAACCCATACATAAGGGCTAAGCCCCGTACTTTTGTGAAGAATTTGATACCACTTTTGCATGATGTCCCCTTTTCTCGGCCAAACATGTGGCTGTTCTGCCGAAGCGAACCGAATCGAAAGAAAAACGGCCGAAACCGTTTTTCTTTTCGCTACAACTAAGTCTATCCGAAATGGGGTGCGTTTGGCAGGGTTATTTTCCTTCCAAGCCAAGCGCCTTCGTATGTTCCAGAGACTCGCGCTGCATAGGGACAAATTCCTTGATTTCTTTAAAGCCTACGAACTTTTTCTTGTCCTCATCCCACAGCTTGAATTGAAGCGACTTCAGGCTGCTGGAAAGGGTGATCGTCGTCGCCTTCTGGAGCGGCGGTGTCGCATCATGAGCACTCTCCAAAAGATAATTCGGCACCTTTGGGCTCAAATGATGAACATGGTGAAACCCGATGTTCCCGGAAAACCATTGCAACACCTTGGGAAGCTTGTAATACGAGCTGCCTTCCACAGCAGCCTTCACGTAGCTCCACTCGGCCTCATTCTCAAAGTAGGAGTCTTCGAACTGATGCTGCACATAGAACAGCCAGATGCCCAGCATTCCGGAGATGAGGAAAACCGGACCTTGAACCAGCAGGAACGCTTTCCAGCCGATCGCTCCGATCAGGATCGCATACAAGGCGACCAACAGCACGGTCGTCAGGTGTGTGTTCAACCGCTCCTTGCGTTTTGCCCCTTTGCGGTTAAAGCGGTATTGCACGCCAAACACATAGAACGGTCCGAGAACAAACATGAAAAACGGGTTGCGGTACAAGCGATAAAACATGCGGCTCCACCTGGAAGCGGCCCGATATTCATCAACCGTCATGATCCAGATGTCCCCGATGCCTCGCTTATCCAGATTGCTGCTCGTTGCATGGTGGATGGAGTGACTGTTTTTCCATTGCTCGTAGGGGCAGACCGTTAAAACACCGGTAATGTTGCCCAGAATATCGTTCGCCAATCGACTTTTGAAAAACGATTGATGGCAACAATCGTGAAAAATAATAAACGTCCGGATGACAAATCCGGCAGTAAGGATGACGAGCGGAAGCGTAAGCCAATACGAGATGGAAAGGCTTACATATGCGCCGTACCAGAGCAACAGCAAGGGGACAACTGTGTTGAACAGCTGTCTGACACTTGATGCTGTATCGGTTTTTTCAAAGGGGGCCACATCTTTTTTCAGCTGGGCTATGTTGGAATGATTCATCGCTGTTTCCTCCTCGACTTGACGCGTGTGCTACCCTTTTGAACGTCAGACGTTGTTTGATGTTCCTTTATTATAAAAATCGCCGTCTGTTAACTGTAGTCATAAACGTCAAGTCGAGAGTATGACAAATGTAATGGTTCTCAGGAAAAACAAGGAAAAACCATCATATGGAAAAAGACCCAGAAACCAAAAGTTCCAGGGTCCTTTTCCATATGATGGATGACTAAAACGTCAATCCGCCGTCTACGCTCAGCACATGCCCGTTGATAAAGCTGGCCTCATCCGATGCCAGGTAAAGATACGCTTGGGCCACATCATCAGGAGTGCCAAGACGGCGCAGGGGAGTTTTTTCGACCAGGTTTGTCAAAATTTTCTCCGGCACCTTTTCCGTCATGCTCGTCTGGATAAAGCCGGGTGCAACCGCGTTGACCCGAATCCCCTTGGGTCCGAGCTCCTTGGCCCACGTTTTGGTCATGCCAATGACACCGGATTTGGTGGCGGCGTAGTTGGTCTGGCCGATATTGCCATAGATGCCAACTACTGACGCTGCATTGAGAATTACACCGTGCCCCTGCTTCAGCATGACCTGTGAAGCCGCTTGGGCGCAATAAAAGACGCCTGACAGATTGACCGCAATCACCTGATCCCATTGAGCAGGGTCAAGCTTGGCCAGGAAGCCGTCCCGGGTAATTCCGGCATTGTTCACCAGCACATCGATTCGGGAAAATCGGGCGAGCGTTGCATCGATCATTTGCCCCACGTCATGCAAATTGGCTACATTGACCTTGACGAACTCGGCTTCGCTCCCCAAGCTGCGCAATTCCTCGACGGTCTTCAAGCCTTCCTCTTCATCATAGTCGGCGATCATCAGGCTCGCACCGTTTTTGGCAAATAGCATCGCTGTCGCTCTTCCGATACCGTTTGCGCCACCGGTGATCAAGACAATTTTGTCCTGCAAACGCATAACTGGTCTGTTACGCTCCCGTGCTCTTTTGCATCGACGTTTCAACCAGGCGGAAGAGGGCGCTCTGGTTTTGCTTGGCTGCCGAAATGAATTGGTCCTGCAGGCTCGCCATTACCTGCAGACGCTCCTTGCGTTGTGCATCCGCCTTTTCGAGCAGATCGAACGTGAAGTCGACCGGTGTCTTGAGAATGGCTTGCGCCTGCAGCGCGATGTTTTTCATCGCTTCGCTTTGGGACAGAAAGGGGTTGCTGTCAATCATCTCCTGATACAGCTGTTGGTTACGTTCACGCTGGCTGTTCAATTGCAGGCTGGTTGCCTGCCAGGTTTGGCGGAGCAGCTCATCCTGCTTCTGCAGCTCGTTTTGGACGAAAGCCTTGCAGGCATCGAATGGTGCCCAGCACGCATTGACAAACGCATCAGCTGCGGAAGCATGTGTATCATTATGCTTTTCCTTCTGACTCATTGTGATCACTCCTACTCGTTTGATTATGTTTCTCCACATGCTCCCCCTCTTTGCGGACGGGAAGCATGTAGAGGTCAAACATGGCGCTGTACATGCTGAAAAACTGACTCAGCATTGTTTGGTACCGCTGCATGTCATCGGCATATTGCTGCAAATACTGCTCGCCGATGTCGGTTAAGGAATACAGGCGTTTGGCCGGCCCGCTTGAAGCCGTATCCCATTCGGAGTTCACGTAGTTGTCTTTTTCCAGTTGGCGCATCATCCGGTAAAAATTCCCCTGATCCAGGGTGAAAAAGCCAAGAGAAGTCAATTGCTGCATCAGTTCATAGCCATGGGCAGGCATGCGGCTCAGCAGCAGGAGAATATAAGGCAGCAAAAAATTTTTGGGCGCTCCTGGCAGCCCGCCGGGCGTTTTGTCGCTCGACATCATTCATCACCTTCTCTTTTGCATCTATATGTATTTTACATCTATATGGTGCATTTGTATACTAATAATTGGTAAATTTACAATTTGGCTGGTGAGACTTTTCTTGAATGCCCTTCTTTTGTCAGTAGAGGGCACCACAGCCCGCGGGAGAAGCAGGTTTCCAGGCGGAGCGACTAGCGGAACCCGACTTAGCGGAGTAACAATTTACGGGAACCAGAATCGCCACCTTGAACCAGCTGCGTAGCGTTTACCGCTTTGGCGATTCCCCGTAAATGGTTGCGGAGCGGACAGTTCAGCTTCCCCGCAGGGTGTAGACCGGAGCGCAGATCGGAAACCTGCTTCTCCCCACCACTGCATGTAAACGAAGCAAAAAAGCCCTCGGGCACACAAAGTGAAGTGTCCCCAAGAGCTCTCATCGTTCCAAATTATTCCCGCTCCTTCAGCCAGGCCGCGGTATCGGGATAAACCTGCTTTCGCGCAGTCCCCCCAAATACAAGCGAAACATGCCCCACCTTGTAGTTGTTCTCCTGCTTGTCAGCAGAGCTGACCAAATCCAGCAGCGCCCGTGTCTGATTGCACGGTGCTATGTGATCCGTGGCAGCGGTCAAAATCAGTACCGGGCACCTGATGGCGGACAGGTCGACGCGGCGGTCGCGCAGCACGATTTCCCCTTTGATCAGCTTGTTTTGCTGATAAAAATCCCGGATCCACTCCCGATACGCCTGCCCCGGAAAATCGGTGCCATCATTGACCCATTTGTTCAGCAAGCTCCATGTGTGAACGAAGCCTTCGTTGTTTACGTTTGAATAGAGGTGCACCATCGGGTTGACGAAGTTGGTGAGCGGCTTGAGCATTTTGTTGCCAAAGTCAATCATGGAAGAGGGCACATTCCCGTAGGTTTCTACGAGCTTGTCGACATCAAAGCTTTTCTCATCGAGCCATTTGTTGTACAGCGGCGCATGGCGAAAATCGATAGGAGCTGCCAGCACCACAAGATTTTTGATCCGTTCCGGAAAGAGGGCGGTGTACATCGCACCGATCGTACCGCCCATGCAATAGGCAAACAGGTTCAGCTGAGATTGCCCGCTGTGCAGGCACGTCCGCTCAATCGCCTTGTGCAGATAGTCCAAAATATAGGTTGCAAACCCGTTATGACGGTCCTCGAAGCCTGCCTCACCCCAATCCAGCATATAGACGTCGAAGCCTTCCTTGAGCAAGTATTCGACGAACGAGTTGCCCGGCTCGATATCGAGAATGTACGGCTTGTTGATCATGGCATACAGCATGAAGACCGGCACTCGCTGCTTCACCTCCACACCGGGAAGCGAGAAGCGGTACAGCTTTGTTTTGTTTTTGCGCCAGATGACTTCCTTCGGGGTCATGCCCGTTTCAGGCTGAGCCTGGGTCAGGACCTTGTATACTTTTTGAAAACGATCGGTTTCCAATGCGTTCACGTTGCACACCCTCCATCAAAACACCCGAACACGTTCGGGTTTGCATTCGTAAGCTTACATGTACATGCCGCCGTTGACATTGATGCACTGTCCGGTGATATAGTCTCCATCCACCGCCAGGAAGCGCACCGCCTTGGCGACTTCGGCCGGGGTGCCAAAGCGGCCCTTCGGGATTTTGGCGGTGATTTTCTCCTGCACTTTTTCCGGAACCTCGGCAACCATGTCGGTAAACGTATAACCCGGGCATACCGCATTCACGGTGATGTTGTTTCGTGCCGTTTCCAGCGCAAGCGACTTGGTGAAGCCGATCATCCCCGCTTTTGCCGCCGCATAGTTCGTTTGCCCGAATCCGCCCGCCTGGCCGATGATCGAGGAAATATTGATGATCCGTCCATAATTTTGCTCGATCATCTTGGGTAAAATGTGCTTCGTCATATAAAACAGACTGTTCATGTTTGTCGCAATCACTTCATTCCACGCTTCCTCCGTCATGTTCACAAAGCGGGAGTCGCGGGTAATGCCTGCATTGTTGATTAGAATGTCGATGGTTCCGTGATCCTCGAGGATTTGTTCGTACACGCGGAAAATATCTTCCGTTTTGGTCACATTCCCCTGGATGGCAGAAATGTTCGGATTAAACTGGCTGATGTCGCTGACAACCTGTTGGGCCCGCTCTTCATTGGCTACGTATGTAATCACGACGGTCGCGCCATGCAGTGCCAGTTCCTTGGCAATTTCCGCGCCGATCCCGCGTGAACCGCCTGTCACCAGTGCTACTTTCCCTTGCAAAGGGTTGTTTCCTTGCCATTCCGCTGCTTTCTTTTCCAAAAGTTCCATCGTTCATTCCTCCCCTTTATTCGGTTGCAGGTTCCTCGCTTTTCGGCGAACGTTTCCGGCTGGTTGAACCCGTTCCCAGCACATTCGTCGAGATGGTCTCCAACTGCGCGGAAACTGCTGTAAGCTGCTCACGGATATCCTGAGCGTTTACTGTCGATTGCTCCATCTGGATCAACCGGTCTTCGATTGCCTCTACCTTTGCCTCTAGCCCGATGATCAGCTCCATCATGCGGGCAAAATCGTGCTTCGTCGGAATGTTATAGGTCTGGAGCATTTGCTCCGCATTTTTGCGTATGTTTTGTTCGATTTGCAGGGATACGCTGAGCATTTGGCCGGATAATGCCGCGTATTCATCGCTTTCCAGCCACTTTTGCATTGCTTGTGACATCGATGGCTCCATTTCGGTATAGAGCGATTTCCATACCGAAAACGGGTCCATATAGTTCGGTGTTTGCATCATAATCACCTTGACCCTTCCTGCGCCCAATGCAGTATGGCTGTCTTTCGGGCGGTATTTTTCCGTGTCTGCTCCATGCAGGTTTCAGTCAACTTCTCCACTTGTGACCCCTCCACTTCATGGTTCCTCTTGTTTATTCCCTTCAAAAAAATCAACGCGCATTGAAAATGGATTTATTTACCAATTACGATGCACACTTTTACAATAAGGGATAACACGGCACTGCGAAAACAGTTTTTCATTGACTCGTTTTGACATTATTTTCCTCACCGTCTGATTGTAAACATCCTCCCTATGAAGCCAGAGCCTAGGCAACTGTTCCTTTTTTTGCATACAGTCAGATATATGAGCGGTTTAAAAAAATATGTCGAAATCGAAGGAAACTCACAAATCCTTCACAGATTGTTAACAAAGTGAGGAGGGAGTTTTTGGAGCAGGAGAGCCGTACTTAGTTCTGACAACAAAAAAAGAGAGGCATTAGCCCCTCTTCTCGATCCACGTGTTTATTTCATTTTGACATTCTTCAACATATCCTGGAACGACCACAACGGCACGATGTTGTAGCCTTCCACGTTTTTGGTCGTTGCCAGCATCTGCTTGTTGTGCGAAAGCATGATCCACGGGGAGTCTTCCGCGATCATTTTGGATGCTTGGATCAGCAGGTCTGCACGCTTGTGATCATCGCTCAGTCGAACCTGCTCGGACAGCAGCTTGTCCACCTCGGGATTTTTGTAGTTGGCGTAGTTGGCTCCACCATCTGCTGCGTTATCGGAGTGGAACAGCGGCAGCAAGGTGCCGGAAGGATCAGGGAAGTCGGAGCTCCAGTTGTTGACGATGATATCGTAGTCACGCGCACCGCTGAAGCCGCGGGTGGTCAGCTCTTCTCCCGTTACCTTTTCGATTTCCAGACTAATGCCGAGCGGTTTTACGGCTGCCTGCAGCGCCAATGCCGAGTTGATCCGCAAGCCGTCATTGTCTGTCAGGATTTTGGCACTAAAGCCATTGGGGACGCTGGATTCCGCCAAAAGCTGCTTCGCTTTGTCAAGATTGTACGCGTAATCAGGGATTTCCTTGAAGGCGGCTTCCCACTTCTCTTTGTCAATCGTCCACAGCGCAGGCGGCACAGGGATGGCATGACCGGCAATTCCGTTGTCATGGACAAGCTGGTCAATGATCTTTTGCTTGTCGAGCGCATAGTTCAGCGCCTGGCGCACCTTTTTGTCGGTGAATGGCGGTCGCTGCGTGTTGTACTCGATGGCATCGTTCATGTAGCTGTCTACTTTTTGCACGCTGACATTGTCCATGCCTTCCACGACCTTCACCAAGTCCATCGGCAGGTTCAGCGCCATGTTGATTTGGCCTGTTTTCAGTCCGGTGATCACAGTGGTCCCTTCTGGAACAACCTTGTACACGACTTTGTCGAGATACGGTCCACCCGTTTTGTCCCAATAGTTCTCATTTTTCTCCAGAACAATCTCGGAGCCGGTTTGCCAGCTGACATACTTGAACGGTCCTGTTCCCAAGACGCCGCCATCTGGTTTCCCGAAGTTGTCCTTGTGCGCTTCAAAATACTTTTTACTGATCACGTGGGTAGCAGCGGTTGCCGTCGCATACCGCCACATCGCGTCCGGCTGGGACAACGTAACCTTTACAGTCGAGTCGTCAACGGCTTCGATCTTTTCGACATTAGAGTAGAGCCAGCCAAGATAGGAAGCTGTTTTCGGATCGCGAATCCGCTCCATGGAGAAGACCACGTCATCGACCGTCATCGGCGAGCCGTCGGAAAAAACGATTCCTTTGCGCAGATGATAAAGATACGTTTTGTCATCGGGCATTTCCATCTTTTCCGCCAGATTGCCGACGAGCTGCATGTTTTCGTCGTATTTCATCAAGCCCTCGGTAATTTCGTTCACGACCGGACTGGTGGAGAAGTCGTAGTTGAAAGCCGGGTCAAGCGAGACGATGTCCGATTTGAGCGCAAACACAAGTGTTCCGCCCGACTTGGCTGCCGGTTCATTGGAACTGGTGCTGGCAGCAGGTGCGGTTGTTCCCCCTTCGGAAGCCGGTGCTGAAGGTCCTGAAGAACATGCGGTTGTGGCTAATGCCAGCATGGTAGAGATGCTGGCCACAAGCTTGAAGAAATGTCTTTTTCTCACAATTGCCCCTCCTATCAGATACGTTGCTTTTTTGAATTCTTCGTGCAAGCTTTACGCAAGCCAGCTGTAATCAAGCGCCTGTCGCACGCGTCCTGCATGACCCGTCGTTGTCTTTGCCATGCACAAGGAATTCCAGATTGCTTCCTCAACCGCCTCGACCGTCATCTCAAAAAGTCGTGAGATCGCTTCCCCATCCTCTTTTAAAAACCGGTATGTTTGCAATTCTTGCTCCGGTTTATGCAAAACCCGGTGGGCGGTCGAGAAGGCGATCACCACATCGCCGCTGCCATGTGCTGCAAAAGAGCCTGTCCGCGCCAGTCCAAATGCGGCCCGCTTGGCAATCCGGTGAAGCTGTCGTTCATTGAGCGGCGCATCGGTGCCGATGACGATCATAATGGAGCCATCGGGACCTTTGTCGGTTTGCGCAGATTGCTGACACTCACTTCGTTTTCCCCCCGGCAGAAGCATGTCCCCCGTCTCGCCGAAATTGCTGAGCACAAGAGCTCCAATCGTGCTGGTACCGGACTCGAACGCTGCGCGACGGGAACTTGTACCGATTCCCCCCTTTAAGCCAAAACAGGACATGCCCGTTCCGGCGCCTACTCCCCCTTCTTCGACCATCCCGCCTTTTGCTGCCAAAATTGCCTGAAGCGCATCGTCCGGCTGGATGTGCAGGCCGCGAATATCATTCAGAAAACCGTCATTGCACTCCCCAACGATCACATTGACCGTGCCGGTCGTGTCGCCAATGTCACGGTTTTGCTCAAGCATATAACGGATTGTCCCTTCGGCAACCGCCGGGACCGACAAGGTGTTGGTCAGCATGATCGGACTTTCGATGACCCCCAGCTCTGTCAGTTGAATTGTCCCGATTGTTTTGCCAAAGCCGTTGATGACATAGCTGCTGCCGATCACTTTTTCCTGAAAAAGGTTTCCCCCATGAGGAAGTATAGCGGTTACCCCGGTGCGAACCGACCTACCGTCTTCCAAATCGGCAAGCAAGGTACGGTGGCCGACCCTCACTCCTGGAACGTCTGTCAGACTATTGCAATCGCCTGGTTCATATTTTCCGATGGTGATGCCGAGGTCTCTGAGTCTGCGTCTTGGGTTCATGGCTACTCCTTCCTGATATATACGGAAACACCCGGAGATTGATTGGTGTAAGGCAACTTTGATACCTTGTCCGGGGCAAATTTGTTAAGGTAATCATATAAGAGGGAATATTCTGATACAAATTGGATTCTTTAATAGGGTTTATATGAAATTTTAATGAGGGGAGGGGATAAGAAACAGCACCCGCAACATTTTGCAGGTGCCCGTGTTTTGCCGACATGAATGGAGAAGCCATGTATCAACTGTCATACCAGTACTTTCTGCGTATTGCCAGGATTCGCTTGTAATCGGCCTGATCCTTCAACTGCCGAAAAAGAGAGAGGGCCGGTCGAAAGTTCGCTTCGATGATCCACGGCTTCCCTTTGATATCGATGCCCACATCCAACCCGACTTCCCGCAAGATGGGATACTTTTCCGCCAAGGTTTCGGCGACAGTCAGGGAGATTTCCCGTATTTTTCCGGGCAATTGGGGGGATGCGGTAACGTTGGATAACCGAAGAGCTTCTTCCAGGGGCAAAACAACCCCGCCGCTGCGCGCAACATTGGTGACAACATACCCGGGTCCTGCCAGCTTGGCGAGCCAGCCTGTCACGGTCCATGGGTGCTCCCCGCTTTTCCGCTGGATCATCACGCGCACGTCAAAAGGTTTTCCGTCAATCGTGCCCAAAGGGATTCTCGGCTGAAGCAAATACAGGCTCTTGCGAAAACGCGATTGAATGTAATCGATCGTCCGGCTTTTTCCTTGCAGCAGGCGCTTTACTTTTCCGGCATGTACGAGGTATTTTCCATTGTTCTTTCTCGTCAGCTGCATCAGGCCCGCCCCGCCACCACCGCCAGATGGCTTCAAAATAACCTGGTTGAACTTCTCCGCATACGTCCATAACGCCTCCGGGGTAAAAATTTGCGTCTGCGGCAGATGTCTTCGGAGCAGATCGTCCTCAACCATGTGCTTGTGCTTTCCCCATTTTCCTACATTTGGCCGTTCGATGCTCCCACCTCCCCAAGCGGGATCAGATGATGCTCTTCCACTCTCGTAATCTGGTTCTGCTCATCCACAAACACGACGCGCGGCACAAGGGCATCCACTTCACCCTCCTCATACATGCCCATGCTGAGAATAATGACGAGATCACCGGGCTGGAACAGATGAGCAGGGGGACCGTTCAAGCATATTTTCCCTGTGCCTTCTGCTGCCGGCAGCGCATACGTTTTCCACCGGGTTGCATTGCGAAGGCTCGTTACCTGCACAATCTCATACGGTTTTATATCTGCCGCTTGCAAAAGCAGCGAATCGATCGTGATGCTGCCGACATAGTCCAGCTCGGCTTGTGTCACGGTAGCCCTGTGAATTTTGCCTTTGCACATGTATCGTTGCATGGCCAGCACTCCTTTCCACCCTCTGTGACACCAGTCTATGTGTAAGCGCCCGTCCGTGAAACCGTAAGTAGCTCCCTACGTGAACGGCCATTCAGCAGCAAACCCGGGCGGAATCCAAATCAACGCCATAGCGATGGCATACCTGCGCCAATTCTTCCAAAATCTCCGGATTCAACGGGATGCCGTTTTCCGTCCGTTCATGCATGTTCCGTCTTTCCATCTCCCCGGGAATGAAAATTTCCTCTACTCCTTCCGCTCTGGGGATCGCCTTGATTTCGCGAATGTAGGCATCCATGCCAGCACAAAATTCGTCTCGCGGCATAAACCGGTTGATATCGATTGCCAAAAAGAAATGGCCAACATTTTGCGGGTCCGTCTCATTTTCATAGAGGCTGCACACACCCGGACCATAGGCGGCACCCGTCAACACTCCACACAAGATATCGATAAACATGGCCATTCCATAGCCCTTGGGACCACCGATGGGAAGAACGGACCCAAGCAACGCCTGTTTGGGATCTGTCGTGGGTGCTCCCGCTTGGTCGATGGCCCAATGTGCCGGGATCGATTTGCCCCCCTTTGCAGCCAGGGCGATTTTTCCCCTTGCCACGACGCTGGTTGCCATGTCCAGCAAAAACGGAGGCTCTTGCTTCGTCGGTATGCCAATCGCAAGCGGATTCGTCCCGAAAAAGGGCTTCCTGCCACCAGTCGGTGCCATCGCTTGCGGCGCGTTGGATAACACCAGCAGGATAAGCCCTTCCTTGATCGCGCGGTCGGCATAAAAGGAACAGCTTCCGAAGTGATTGGAATGCCTCACACCGACAAGCCCGATTCCGTATTGCCGCGAAAGTACCGCCGCCTGCTCAAGCGCACGCATTCCGACTATTGCTCCCAGTTGGTTCCCGCCGTCAACCAGCGCGGTCGCCCCATCCTGCATCATGATACGGGGCTCGTTCCTGGTATCCAGCAAACCGGACTCAATCCGCTTCACGTAGATTGGCAAACGAGAGACACCGTGCGATTCAATCCCCCTGAGATCAGCATGAACCAGAGATTCGGCCGCCACCCTCGCATAGGTCAGTGGAACACCTGCACCACAGAAAACGTCAGCCACGACGCGCTCCAGTTCCTTCCAATGAAATTTTGAACCGTTCACTCGCCCTTTTCCCCCTCTACGACCGTGCTCCCCGGGTAATTCGTACATGGCATACATATGTCTATCGGCACATGACCGACACCGTCATACACCCAGCAGCGAAAGGTTAGGCGAATGGCAACAACAAACAAGCATGCCGGTACGGGACATTTTTCCCCGCTCCGGCATGCTTGCCTGTTCATTCCTTCTCTTTTTTTGCTTCAAGCAATCTCCTGATCTCGGACAGCTCATCCCTGACCTCTTGGCGGAATTCCGCAAGGTCTGCCTCTAGCCGATGCAAGTGCCCTTGCATATCATCGATCTCCTGCTCCGCCTTGTAATTGATCGCAAAATCAATAACAGCCTCTTTCCGGTCTCTTGCCGCCTGGCGATTTTGGCTCATCATGATGATGGGCGCTTGAAAACCGGCAAGGAATGACAAGACGAGATTTAACAAAATAAACGGAGGCTCGTCAAAATGGAACGTTTTCGTCAAAGACAGGCTGTTCAAGATGATCCAAAGCAGCAAGACAGTAAAAAAGATGGTGATGAATTTCCAACTGCCGCCAAACTCCGCAATTTTATCCGCCAGCTTGTCCGACCATCTGGTCGACCGAATATACTCCTCATTCAAGTGGGAATGGATTTGATTTTCAAACTCATCGACGAGAAGATTTACGCGTTGCCCATAATCTGTTAGTTCTTTTTGCTGGTTATTTTCCATTTTGATCACCGCTAGAATTGACGTTGTCTTTCCTCCTTAATCTACCGTTGACCCGTGTGTAAAGCAACACCTATGCGAAAAGCAAAGCTGCACCCGCAACAATACGCGGGCGCTGCTTTTTCACATCTTCATCGCCTTGACCGCCAAATAGCCGGATGTTCCACCAAGACCTGCCCCGGGATGCGTCGAGGCGCCGATATGATACAGGTTGCGAACCGGTGTCTCATGCCGCTTGTAGCCTGTGCCTGGCCGCCAGAACAGGAATTGATCTACGGAAGACGACCCGGAGTAAGGATCGCCGCCGACCAGATTCGGGTTCAGGCGCTCCAGCTCTGCTGGCGAAATGACGACTCTTTTCAAAATCGATTCCTTGAATTGCGGGATGTGACGGCTGATCCGCTCCTCGATTCGATCAGCATACGCATGGACCACTTGCTCGGTATAGCCACCGGACGTATCGATCTCGCCCAAAGCATCCCCTTCAAGAATTCGCGGCATCTCCTGCAGCTGAATCCACAGCGTGTGCTGTCCTTCAGGGGCACGGCTTGGATCGTAGGCCGTATGCTGGCCGAGGACAATCGTCCCTTCCTTTGGCAGCAAGCCGTTGACCGCTTCGGCAACGGCCTGGCTGACGCCGTTCATGCCGCCGGTCAGATGAATGATCGCTGCCCGCCTCAATTCCTCGTCCTTCCAGTCCAGCGGTCGGTCCAATGCGTAATGAATCTGCATGTCTGCCCGGCCGTACTGATAGTTTTGCGCATCCTTGCGCGTTTTGGCAGGAACGTGCTCCGATGAAAGCAGCTTTTCGTACAACTGCTGCGGCGTCACGTTCGCCAGCACGTACTCGGCGACATACTCGTTCTTGTCCTGCGTCCGAACGCCCTTGACCCGTCCGTTTTCCACCAGTATCTGTTCAACCGTCGCATTCGGATAAAACGCTCCGCCGTTGTCGGTGACGATTTTCATGATCGCCTTGACGAGCTCGCCTCCTCCTCCCTTGGGAATCGGCATGCTGGCCGCCTCCAATGTAAACACGATCAGTTGTGCCATGATGCTGCCCGCCGCATCGTCCGGTCCGACCCCGGTATGCAAAATCCACGGTGCGAACAGCGCTTTGATCGCATCGCTTTGAAAATGCAGGTCGAGCCACTTGCGTGTAGGGGCAATCATACTGCCTACGTGGCGGGTAAATTCCGTTATCCCTTTGCTTCTGAGCGACTTGAGGACCGATTGGATCGCAGCCCAAGACATTGGCTCATTGCCAAACAACGTAAAAACCATGTCCGCATTGGCTTCAAAATATTTCATGGCTTCGTTGTAACGATCCCCGTCACCTTGCGCAAGCCGATTGAACTGTGCGATGTTTTTCTCCCGGCTGCTGTATAGTACAGCGCTTCGCTGATCAGGCAAAATGACTCCTGTCGGCACATCGGTATTCACATACTCCAGCCCGTTTTTGTGCAGGTCATCCTTTAGCTCCCCGTACGCCGGACCCGTCACAAACAGCGGATGCCAGCCGGAAAACACATCGTGCTTGAAGCCCGGAAGCGTAATCTCGTCGGTGCGGATACAGCCGCCAATCCACGGGCTTCTCTCCAGCACCGCCACCTTCTGTCCTTTTTTCGCCAAAAGCGCCGCTGCGGTTAACGAATTGATCCCACTGCCAATAATGAGCGTGTCATATCGATTCATCGATGATCCTCCTCGGTTACGAATGCTGCTGTTTCACGATTTCAATAATTGCTTCGCCAGCAAATAGCCGGAAGTGGCATTCAGCCCTCCCCCCGGCCACGTGGAGGCACCAGTCAGATACAGACTGTTAATCGGCGTTTTGTACCGGGACCAGCCTGGCACCGGGCGGAACAGAAAATGCTGATCCAGATGATGACTTCCAGCTATACTGTCTCCCCCCACCAAATTCGGATTGGCGATTTCTAGATCGCGTGGAGAAAATACGGTCCGCGCGATTACCTTGTCGGCAAGATTCGGAGCATAGTCCGCCAGCTTTCGCATGACCCGGTCGGCATATGCTTCCTTCATCTGCTCCCAGGAGCCGATCTCGATTTCTCCCAGCGCATCGCGCTTCGGCCGGGCGGGCAAGGCACGAACCTGAATCCACAGCGTATGCTTGCCCTCAGGAGCACGCGTCGGGTCAAAGGCTGACTGTTGGCCGACCACAAGCATGGGGCTCGCTGGCAAATCTCCGTTCACCGCCTCCGCATAGGTCCGTGCTACATCTTCAACATATGGGCCGATATGTACATAGGCAAAGCGGGCATACTCTTCTCCGGCCGTCCATTCCAGCGGGCCGTTTAGTGCCAGATGAATCATCATCGTCCCTGGTCCGTAGCGGAATTTGTTGTAACGCTCCACATACACGGATGGAAGTGCTTCCTTGTCCAGCAGTCTGATGACCTGTGTCGGCGTAATGTTGCCGATGACGCCTTTTCTGGCATAGATCGTACTTCCATTCTCCAACTGCACGCCTGCCGCCCGATTGTTTTGCACCAGCACCTTTTGCACCGGGCTTAGGGTCTGCACCTGCCCGCCCCGTTTCTCCAATGCTTTCACCATGCTCGCAATCAGGTTGCTGATCCCCCCCTTGGCGATGGCCATGCCGTTTCGGTGATCCAATGGCGGCTCGACGAACGGAAATTGCGCACCGCCTGCTACGTCCGGCCCAAAATCAAGGTGAAACGCCCACGGAATAAACAACGATTGTACTTTTTCAGACTCGAACCAATGCTCCGCAAATTGACGCGGGCTTTTCAAAATCATGCTGCCCAGCTCTACCGTTTTTGCGTAGCCAAGCGCTCTCCACATCTTGTACAGCTGGCGGGCCGCCGTCCAGGACGGCAAGGGCATCTGCATCAGCGGCAAAAAATGAGGAGCCGTTTCATCGAAAAATGCCAGCAGCTCCTTCCATGCCTCCGCATCACGCATCGATTGGCGCTGGAACTGTGCCATCGTTTTGGCGGCATCGGTATAGACGCCGATCCCGTCGCCGTCGGGAAACACGCTGGCAAACGGCTGATCGCTAACAGCCAGCTCGAATCCGTTCTGATGAAATTCCGTCTTCATCTCCTGATAAATCTGCGAGCCGAGAAACAGCCCGATATTGGTCGCGTACAAATCATGGGTGAAGCCCGGCAAGGTCACCTCTCCACTTTTGGATGCGCCTCCCGGTTGATCGGCCTGTTCCAGGACGAGCACCCGCTGTCCTGCCTGCGCCAGCTTCAGTGCGCAGGTAAGCCCGTTATGACCGGAGCCAATGACAATATAGTCCGTGTCGTGCATCGAATCACCTCTTCAAGCAACTGTTTGTTATGCGTATGTGAACGGCACATGACCGCTGATGGCTACTTAGTTTGACTGGTTATAAAGGATGAGATGATTCCAAATCAACGTTCAGCTAGATGTACATGCTGCTGAGCTTTTCCTGCTCCTTGATCACAATCATGCGGTTCTGGATATCAATCAGATCGCTTTCTTTCCATTTTTTCAGGATTTTGTACACGGTGATCCTCGTAAGCCCTGTACAGTTCGCAATGTCCTGCTGCGTCATGGAAATCCGGTCGGAACGATACGTCCGTCTCAGCTTGGAAAGCGAATAGGCGATGTATTGCTCAGCTGTAAACGCTTTCAAAAGTATGTCTTCTCCTAATATTCTCATTTTTTGGACAATTGAATCGACAAAGAACGTAAGAAAATCCGGACAGGCTTGCACCATATCCCTGAACGCTTCCTTCGAGAAGTAGTACACAACCGTGTTTTCAACCGCAATCGCCGTGGAGAAGTAAGCTTGCTCGTCAATCGCTTGTTCGCCAAACAACTTTCCTTGCCCATGGATGTCCAGAATCTTCCGGCTCCCATCCGGCTTTACCGTGACGATCTTGACCATACCCGAATGCAAGTAGTAGAACCCGTTTCCGATTTCGCCCTGTGAATAAATAATCGTTTTCCGTTTCTTGAACTGTCTTTCTCCATATTTGAGGTAGTTCTGCCAGGATACATCCTGCTCTTGGTGCTTGTGGTTTAATATCAATGACATAAACGATACCCCCCATTAGTGGAAAAATAAGATCACACCGTTATTTCGCACGAGCGCTCGCGAATTCATCCAGCTTCTCAACCAACCCCCCATGCCCGAATTTGAAGCTGGATTTTTTGTTCAGGTTGGCCGGGCTGGTCCCGATCGACTGAAGAAACGAGAGGATCAACCGGCGGCGAGCGACGATATCCCGGGCTCCTCTTTGATAGAAATACGCATCAATCGTGTTGTAGATTCCCCGGTTCACGCCGTACACATTTTCGCAAACCTTGCAAAACGAAATGTCCGGCAAATGGATTTCATCTTCTACTATACACCGCATTTCCATCACCCGCTCATCCTTTCCTGAAAAATCTCAGCTTCGTTCAAATCGCCTCCTCACTTCATTCACGTCCTGCCAAATCTGTGCGATCAGTTCGTCTATGCCGGCAAACGTTTTCTCTTCTCTGACGAAAAAACATACGTTGACGCGCATTTGTTTTCCGTAAATGTTCTCGGCAAAATCGAACAGATGCACCTCGTAATGAACGGTCTGTGCCTGATGCCGAAAGGTTGGCTTGACGCCAATGTTGATCACACCGGTATACGTCCGGGAATCGACCTCGGCAATGACGCCGTATACACCGCGCGCGAGCCCCACATCCTGCCCGACCGACAGGTTTGCCGTGGGAAACCCGATTTTTCGCCCGATTTGTTGACCGTTTATTACGCTCCCGGTAAAGGATACCATGATTTCGTGAGCGGTGATGTTAAGCAGTTCACGCTTTTGCACAATTTCCATTTTGCCTCCCCCGATTCCCGCAATATGAAAATGAAAAAGGAGGTAATCCCTGGTTTTCAGAAATTACCCGTCCACATCTACTTATTTGAAATTCGGAATGATGTGTTTGCTGATCAGCTCTTGCTGCTTGATGACCTTCCAATGATCCATGCCGCCGTAGTTGGTCAGGAAATCGATTTCCGTCAGTCCCTCCACCTCGCGCTTCACACGCTCGACCTTTTCGCAAATTTCCTCCGGTGTTCCGATCCAGACAACATCGCCCTCGGTGATTTGCTCGTAGGACATGTCGGCCAGCTTCTCCAGAATGCCTTTTGTGTAGAAGGTAAAGCCTGCATTCAGCATGCGCTCTTTGTTCGGCAGCCCGACTGTCGGCGAGCTGTTGCCGGCGAGGAAGTTTTTGAAATGCTTCTCCGACTCCTTGCGAATTTGTGCGGCGTCATCGTCCATATAAACAGCGTGCAGCCATACCACCTGAGGCTCATTGCCGTGCTTGTAGCAGGCGTCGCGATAAATATTGAGCTGTTCTTTCAGATTTTCCAATGGCAGCAATGGCGGTACGAAAATTCCCCAGCCTTTCATCCCTGCCTGCTCGTATGTATGGTTGCTGGTACCGCCTGTGTAATACGGGATGTTTTTTTGCAGCGGACTTGGGACGATGTCCACATTTTTCGCCGTGTAGAACTTGCCTTCGAAATTGACGCGACCCTCGCTCAAGCCTTGCTCCAGTATCGCGAGCGCTTCTTCAAAGCGCGGCTTGGCTTCTTCGATCGGAACAATGCCTTCATCCGGGAATACCCAGGCATGACCGCGTCCGACCCCAACTTCGATCCGACCGTTTGTCAAAATGTCCGCTACCGCGATCTCTCCAGCCATCCGCAGCGGATTGACCTGCGGCAAAATGTGCAACGCCGTACGGAAACGAATATGCTGCGTCTGATGTGCAACCGCTGCATAGACGGCAAGTGGATTGGCTGAAATCGAGAACTTGGCAAAATGGTGGTGGTCGATGATCGAATACACATCGAAGCCGGCTTGGTCGGCATGGATAATTTGCTTAATTACTTCATCGTACAGTTGTTTTTCTGTCTTGCCGTCATGGAGTTGCATTTCGGAGTACAGTCCAAATTTCATCAGTCAACGCCCCTTTGAATGAATATTTTGTATATTCCGTTTCTTCCCTCACTATATTGGACTGTCTGCCGAAATGTATATGTGCAGTCCCGAAGCTTCGGGATGCCGTTATCGCTCCATGTGCGCCGTGCCGATTTTCCCATACTTCTCGATGGCCTCAGCCCTTGATTTCACATCGAGCTTCTGATAAATATTGGTTAAATAATATTCGATTGATCGCGTTGTCATATACAGCTCTTTGGCAATCTGCTTGTTTGTAAACCCGCGTCCGACCATGCGCAAAATGTAGCCCTCTTTTTCGCTAAGCGGCTGGTCCCTGCAGCCAGATTTGCTTTTCGCCTTTTGGAAGTCGATCTGGTGGAACAGGCTCAACGGAATGATCGTTTCCCCTGCCAATACGGCTTCGACCATGCGAATGATCTGCTCCGGGGTGGCTTCCTTGGTCAGTACGCCGCTGATACCGATCGATATCAGCTTTTGCAGGATCGGGACGTAATTCATGCCGGTAAATATGACGATATGCGCTTTCTCATTCCGCTCTTTCATTACTTTGGCAACTTCGATGCCTTCCATATCAGGCAGCATCAAATCGAGAAAAACAATTTCCGGGTCAAATTGTTCGAACATTTCGACAGCCGATGTTCCCCGATCGGCCACCCCGACAACATCGAACCCTCCGACAGACTCCAGAATCAATTGTGTCCCGAAGCTGACGGTAGGATGGTCATCCACGATCAACATTTTTACCCGCTTGGAATCGCATCTCATTTCCTTCATCCTTTCGTTATCGCACAAGTGTCACAATCCAAACGCAAGGTGGTCATGATGCTTGAAGAACAGACAAGAGCAAGCTGATGCCCTATCAGCACAAATCCAGGATAAAATGCGACAAACGCTGCAAAACCTGCAAAACGTTGTGTTTACATACAGCAAACGTGAAGACGGGACGCTCATTTACAACCTGTATGAAGGCAAAATTGCCGAAGAGCTTGGCTTAACCACCGATACGATCTATGGCAAGACTTTGCACCAGGTGTTTACTGCAGAGCAAGCGGACTACCTGACCCGCTATTACCAGGAGGCGTACAAAGGAACGACGGTTACGTATGAGTTCGAATATGCGGGAAAAATGTTTCACAACGTGCTCTCCCCCATCATCGAGAATGGGGAGGTCATCGAAGTGGTCGGTTCGGCAATCGATATCTCCGACCGCAAAAAAATGGAGCTGGAGCTGGCCGAAGCCCGTGATCAAGCCCTGCTCTCTTCCCGCCTGAAATCGGAGTTCCTGTCCACAATGAGCCACGAAATCCGCACGCCGATGAACGGGATCATCGGCATGCTGGATTTGTTGCTGCAGTCACCCCTGAATGCCGAACAGCAACGATATGCCACGATTATGAAGACATCCGCCAACTCTCTCTTGGCGATCATCAACGATATTCTTGATTTCTCGAAAATGGAAGCAGGCAAAATGCACCTGGAGATCACCGATTTTCACCTGGAATCGCTCGTTGAAGATACCGCTGAGCTGATGGCTGCCAAAGCGAGAGGAAAACAACTGTCTCTCCATGCGCATGTTGACCCGTCCATCCCTGCTGTATTGCGCGGTGACAGCGGGCGCATACGCCAGGTGCTGCTCAATCTGATCGGAAACGCGATCAAGTTTACCAATCAGGGCGACATTACGATTCGTGTCACCGTCGAAACGCCCCACCCGCAAACACCAACGATTGCGTTTTCCATACAAGACACCGGGGTCGGCATTCCGCAGGAGGAATTCCATCGGCTGTTTCAGCCGTTTACTCAAATTGACGGCTCCGCTTCACGCCAATTCGGCGGCACTGGATTGGGATTGTCGATCTGCAAGCGCATTGTTCAATTGATGGATGGGCAAATCGGTTTCGAAAGTGAGGTGAACAAAGGCTCGACGTTCACCTTCTCCCTTCCGCTTGAAGCGGTCCCGGACCAGCCCACGCCGACAGACCGAATCGTTGTGCCGCATCGTTTGGAAGCCGACGAACAGACAGAACAGCCTTTTCGAAAGCTTCCGGAATTGACGCTTAGGGACAGTGCTTCTTCAGACAACTGTTCCTTTCAGATTTTGCTGACTGAAGACAATGAGGTCAATGCCGAGATTGTCACGCTTCATCTGCAGCTGCTTGGCGTGCACCCCCACCTCGCAAAAAACGGCATCGAGGCGCTTGCGTGCATCTCCAGGCATCATTACGATCTCATTCTGATGGACTGTCAGATGCCGGAGATGAACGGCTTTGAGACGACGCGCCGAATTCGCCAACAGGAAAAGGGAAATGGGCAGCACGTCCCGATCATCGCGCTGACCGCCAACGCCATGCTGGAAGACCGCCAGCTGTGTCTGGAAGCGGGAATGGATGATTACCTGAGCAAGCCGTTTGCCTTCCAACAGCTTCTGACGATCCTGGAAAAATGGCTGCCCGGTATTACCAGACCGCTGATTCCGTTTGACAACCAGAAAGTGGTCAACCTGTTTCGGAAAGACGCCCATCCCGCTGCCAAAGAAAAGTGGCATACGTTCCTTCACACGTTTGAAACACAAAATCACAAGGCGCTTTCAGAACTAAAGCACGCCATCGAATGTCAGGATCAACAAGGCTTTTCCCGAATCCTGCATGCCACCAAATCGGGCTGTGCGTTTATCGGTGCCATTACGCTGGTCGAGCTGCTTAGGCGGTTGGAGGAAATCGACTGCCGAGTCGATCCTGAAGGAGCAGTGGCGCATCTGGCGGCAGCTGCGGCGGAGTTTGCACGGGTTCATGCGTATTTACGGAGGCTCTAAAGATGGAACAAACCGGAATTCAGCGCATTTGTCGAATTCCGGTTTGTTTTCTTTTCCCTTCAATAGGAAGGATGCTCGAACCAACTGGCCGGGATGCTCCCTACCTTGCGTCTGAAGTAAAGCAATGGTTCTGCGTCTGTTTTCTCAATGTGTTCGACCTCACCGATGAAAATGGCATGATCGCCCGCTTCCACCACATTCACCGTCCTGCACTCCATCAAGCCCATCGACCGGGGAAGGATGGGAAGCCTTCTTTTTGACCAGCTCCATTCCACGTCATCGAACTTGTTCGGCTCTCTGCTCGCAAAGCGCCAGCACACCTCATTCTGGTCCTCTGCCAAAATGTGTACCGCGAACGTGCCCGACTTTTTCAATGCGGATAGTGAGCTTGCCTTGCCGTCTACGCAAAACAGAACAAGAAGAGGATCAACGGAGACCGCAACAAAGGAGTTCGCAGTCAGTCCTGCCGGGTTTCCCTGTTCATCCTCCGTTGTGATGATGGTTACTCCGGTCGGATAGCTGGCCATAATCGCTTTGAAAATATCTGTGTTGCTGCTCAATGCGTTTTGCATGCATGGTCCTCCGATCCCCCTGAAAAAATCGTATCTATTTGGCGCCCACCGCTGCCAAATCCGTTCCCTTGATCGCGTATTTCGGCTTGAAGACGTACAAGCGAAGGAGCGGATAGACGATGCCGGATACGACGAGCGATGTGAAGAACTCGATCGGCATTACTTTATTCAAGACATAATGGGCAAGAACTACACCGATCACGGTACTCAGTACGCCGGACCAGTTGACCGCTTCAGCACCGAATCTGGCTGTGTCTTGCTGCCCCAGCTTGGGACGGACGAGGAAATAGTCGGCAATCATGATTCCGGCAAAGCAGGTGGTCATTACGCCCAGAATCGTGATCCAGGCGTTGACCAGGGCGAGAATCTGGCCGTACAGCATGATCAGGCCGATGATGTTCCCCATGATGACAAAGACGAATCGACCGGGCTTCCAGTTCAGATTGGCGAACAGATTGGACAGCGCAAGCGAGCCGCTGTACGTATTGAGCACCTGACCCTTGAACTGGGCGAGCACCATCAAGATAAAGCCAATCACGCCTCCGAAAATGATAAACGCAGCAGCAATACTGTCCGGACTCTGCAGAGCTGCCTGGGCCGCTGCAGCCGCATCCATCCCTTGCACCTTCATGTAGTATTCGGTAATGGTAGGCATTCCGGCAAACATCACCAGACCGCCAATGATCAGCATCAAAATATCCATCGCGATATTTCCCATGAACGCAGCGATCCCGATATCTACCGATCTTTTCGCATAGCGACCGAAATCCGCATCGACAAGAGCAAGCGCCCCTGCTGACCCGATCAGGACGTTGATTGCGAAAATCAATTTATCCGCATCCCCTGTCACTCCCATCGCAGCAAGAGCCTCCGGCGGAAACTGCGCCCCGAATGAAAGAACGGAGCCCCACGTTTGACCGGATACCGCGATGATGTCAAACAGCATATATAGCAAGACACATAAGAAGGCTACCAGCGTGTAGGAAGATACCTTTGCGACCATTTTGAAACCAAACGTTGTGATGACAATCCATAAGAGCGTCAGGACACCATAGATTAAAATTTTGGAGAGAATCGTGTCTTCGATTTTGAAAAAGAACAGAAAGCCTTTGTACAACAACGCATTCTCGATGGCGAGAAAGCCGAGAATCATAAAGCCGTAAATCGCCGATGCAATGATCGATCCCTTGTTGCCAAAGCCGTACATCCGCGACATGACCGTACTGGACAGCCCCGATTTGAAGGCAATGTGTCCCACTGCCCAACCAAGCGCTCCTCCCACGATCGTTACGATGAGACCTGCAAGAATCCCGATCTTGATCCCGGCCACAAACGTAACCAACGCCCCGAAAAACAGCTGGATCAGTGTTGTGGCGATTCCTGCCGTGTTCCACGAGAGACTGAGCCATCCTTGGCGCGCTGACTCCGGTACGCTTTCCAAGGCATGATCTTCTATGACGGATTGCATATCTTTTTCACTCATACTCGTAACCACCCTTATTCGTTCAAAGTATAATAAAACGCTTTCAATTAATCGAATATTCAGTGTAATAAAGGTTACAAAAGAGCAAATGACCTTTGCTCTTTTGCACTTGCTGTTCCTGCTCCATCATTGGTCCTAGCGGGTAGCCGGAACCAATGCGATCGGACGAACCGGACTTCCGCTGCCTTCCGTGATCTTCAGCGGAGTTACGATCAGGATGGCACCTCTGGGCGGCAATTTGTCTACATTGGCCAAGGAAGCCATGCCGTAGCGGTTCGCCTCATGCATGTAATAATGACTCGGAAAAGCAGGCTCGAGCGTGGCTGCAATGCCGGCATCCGTCCCCACGGTCTCTACGCCTACACCCAAAATCCTACGCTCCCGTGCCAAAAACAGGGACGCTTCCGGCGCGAATCCCGGTGTATGCGGCATTCCGTCTGCTCCAACGTTAAAGAACTTTTCATGATTGTCATTGTATTCTGCCCAGCCCGTATGCAAGAGTACGTAGGCATGCTCAGGAATTTGGCCATGCTCTCTTTCGAATTCAAGAATATCGGCAACCGTCAGCAAATAATCTGGATTTTCCTGACACTTCGCTTTGACATTGATGACACAGGCTTCCCCGATCATGTTCTTGGCTGGCAGCGTATCAACGCTGTCTTTCCCTTGACCGCTAATCCAGTGGCGCGGAGCATCGAAATGGGTGCCCACATGTTCACCTGTGGTGAAATCGTTCCAATACCATGCCGGGCCGTTCTCATCGTATTGCGAAAGACGGTTGTAGCGGAAAGGAGTAGTGTTGACAAACGGTTCAGGCAATTGCAGGACAGGGGTGCTTTCGTTTAACGGCTGCGCCAAATCAATGACTTCAATGCC
>JBLNEJ010000071.1:0-4480 GCA_050262535.1 Clostridia bacterium | reverse complement strand
GGTATTTGCTGATCGTTCCGCTGCTCTACTTCCTCTATCGTCGTCTGAAAAAGTCGAATCTGCCGCGCTACGTCTTGCATCTGATCTTCTGGGGGGCGCCGCTGTCCATGCTGGCGATTGAAACCGGCTGGATTTTTTCCGAGGTAGGGCGTCAACCATGGATTCTCGTAGGCTACATGAAGACGCAGCATGCAGCAACGACGGCCGACAGCGTCGGAGAAATGCTGATTCTGTTTACGCTGCTCTATCTGTTCCTGGGCATCGTGTCCTCGGTTGTCCTGAATCGCATGTTCAAAAACAAGCCGGCTGAAGCGGAGCTGCCATCATGAGCCGCCAATTCGCGATAGGGAGGAGGATGTTACATGTCGCTTGAGACTCTGGGCATTACCGTCTTGTGGACCTTTTTGTACGGATACATCATTGTCGCATCGATTGATTTCGGTGCCGGGTTCTTCTCGTTTTATTGCAAAATGCAGGGCAAGGACCACATCGTTAACAGCACGATTGAACGATATCTCTCACCGGTGTGGGAGGTTACGAACGTCTTTCTGATTTTTTTCGTCGTCGGATTGGTTGGGTTTTTCCCGAACACGGCCTACTATTACGGCACAGCTCTGTTGGTGCCGGGCAGCATCTTTCTCGTGCTGCTGTCGCTGCGCGGATCGTTTTACGCGTTCGCGCATTACGGTGCCCGTGACAACTTGACCTACCTGGCGATTTACGGAATGACAGGACTGTTTATTCCGGCGTCGCTGGCTACGATTCTGACGATATCCGAGGGCGGCTTCATCGACAAGCAGGGGGAAAAAATCGTCCTCTTGACCGACAAACTGTTGATGAGCCCGTACTCGTGGGCCGTTGTTCTCCTGGCACTGGTCAGCATCCTGTTTATTAGCGCCAGCTTTTTGACCTATTATGCGGATCGGGCGAAGGATGCGGAAGCGACCAAGCTGTTGCGTTCGTACGCGCTGGGGTGGAGCTTGCCGACGATTTTTGCCAGCTTCCTGGTGTTTTTGTCGATTCGCACCCATAACATGGAGCACTTTGAGAACATGCTCGATGTGAGCTGGCTGTTTTTGCTTTCGTTCGGAAGCTTCCTGGTTGCGCTGGCACTTTTGTTCAAGAAAAAATACTACGGCTGGGCGTTCATCGCCGTCATGCTGCAATTTGCATTTGCGTTCTTTGGCTATGGGGTCTCCCATCTGCCCTATCTGCTCTATCCGTACATTACGATCACGGACAGCGTAACCAGCCCGGCAATGGGGACGGCGCTTGTGATCGGGTTTATCGCGGGGCTCTTCCTGTTAATCCCGTCCTTGATTCTGCTGATGCGCTTGTTCCTGTTTAGTGCGCGTTATGTGCAAGGACATTCGCACATTCGTAAATAGGCGCATAGTATGGTATGATGATGCGAGGAATGAATTTTAACGGGAGTTCATGCGGGAGGTTGAGCCAATAGATGGAACAACAGGTGAAAGAGATTCTGCCAAGCGAGCTGCTTGCCAAGCTGGAAAAAGGCGAGAAGCTGCAACTGATCGACGTGCGTGAGCCGGAGGAATGGAACGCGGGTCATATCAAGCAAGCGACGTTGATTCCGCTCGGATTCTTGCCGTATCGTTTGGAGGAACTGGATAAAGAGACGCCGCTCGTGATGATTTGCCGCAGCGGTGCACGTAGCCACCGCGCATGTGAGTACCTGCAGGAATTGGGCTATGACGCTACCAATATGGTGGGCGGAATGCTTTCCTGGCCGGGTGAAATGGAGAAGTAAACCGGATTTACAGGCATTGGGCTCATCGGCCTGATGCCTTTTCTATGGAAAAAAGAGGGACAAGGAGGACTCGCATGAAAAAGCTGTCGATCGTTTCGGTGCTGTTGCTTCTGCTGACGATGCTGGCGGGATGCGGCGGGCAGGACAATACGTCGAAGGAGCCGATTTCGCTTCAGGCAACAGCCGATCACTACACAGCCAATCTCGTGATTGCACCAGGCATTGTGGGCCCGAATACGTATTACGTGACGATCACCGACGACAAGCAGCAAGCAATCACGACGGGAAGCGCCAAGCTTCGTTTTGAGATGGAGGGCATGGAGCATTCCAAGAGTGAGCAACAGCTCAAGGTCAGTAAGGATGGCAAATGGCAGGCAGATGGCCCCCATCTGATGATGGAGGGAGATTGGCAGGTAGAGCTGGTATGGACCGATGAGCAACAAAATTTCCATACGTTTGGCTATACCGTCTCTGTGACAAACTAGTTTGTATGTACAAAGGAGAGAAGAAACAATGCGCAAATCCGTGCTGGCCATTGTGGTGGGCGTACTTGTGCTGGCGGTAATCGGCGTTTTCGGTTACAACTATTATAAAGAAAAAACACGCTTGCCAGAGTATAAAGCCATACCTGATTTTACGTTGGAAAAGCTTGACGGATCGCCGTTCAAACTGAGCGATACGGATGGCAAGGTGCGGCTGGTGTCGTTTATTTTTACCAACTGCCTCGACGTTTGTCCGCCGACGACCTTGAACATGTCCAAGATCCAGAAAGAGCTGAAGGATAAGGGCCTGTTCGGAAAAGACGTGGAGATGCTGACGATCAGCTTTGACCCGGAGCGGGATACCCCTGAGGTGCTGCGAAAATATGCAGACAGCTTTGGCGCGGATCAAACAGGCTGGCATTTCATCCGCGGAGATGAAAAGAAGGTAGCAGAAGTAGCCCAAACGTTCGGGGTTGGGGTCTTGAAGCAGCCGGATGGCACATTCGTGCATACGATGAAAATCTTCCTCATTGACAAAGACAAGAAAATGCGCGCAATCTATGGTATGGCAGCTGAGATGGATATGAAGAAAATCGTGAACGATATGGAGCGTTTGGCAGACGAATAGGTTACCCGTCTGCCTCTTCCATTTTCACGCTGAGCAGTTTTTCTGTTGCTGTTTCAAACAAAATGCGCACATAAACAGCCCGGATGCGATTGTCCTGTCGCAGCAAAAGCTTGAACGATTCCATGGATGTGGCCGTAGAAGGCGCTGTTCTTCCGAGATGCAGGTATTCGATTATCTGAGCATGCGGGTATTTTTTCTGTGCTTCAAGCATGGCGAGCCTGCCCCATTTGGCATACGGAGGCTGAGCCTGCTCGGTAGCAGAGACAAGCTGCAAGCTGGCTTGAGGCCAGGTAAAACAAAGGAGAAACGCGACACCAATCGTAACAAATGCATCATACATAGAAAGCCCCCCGCTGGTAGACATCGTTGCCATGTAGTCTGACCAGGCGGTGTGTGATTATGCTGTGCACAGCAGAAACTACCATTTGACAAGGAAGAAAATCACCACAATATGATACAATATGAATTAGCAAAAGGACCGGTATGGGAGGAATTTGATTGAGTGAAGTAAAAATATTTGGGCTCGGCGGACTGGGCGAAATCGGGAAAAACATGTACTGCGTGGAGTACGAGGATGAGCTGATCGTCATCGACTGCGGCGTGAAGTTTCCTGAGAATGAAATGTTCGGGATTGACCTCGTGATCCCTGACGTGTCGTATCTTATTGAGAACAAGGATAAAATCAAGGGGCTGTTCCTGACTCACGGTCATGAAGACCATATTGGAGCCATCCCGTTCGTGCAGAAGCAAGTGAAGATGCCGATTTACGGCGGACGTCTGACGCTGGGATTGGTCAAGTCGAAGCTCGAAGAGCACCGGATGCAAAACGATGTGGAATTGATTTATGTCAACGAGGACACGGTGGTTCCATTCAAAAACCTGACCATTTCCTTTTTCCGCACGAACCACAGCATCCCGGATTCCTACGGCATTTGCATCGAAACGCCGCAGGGCAAGGTCGTACACACGGGAGACTTCAAGCTGGATATGACGCCGGTCGGTTCTTCAACCGAATTTGCCAAAATGGCGAAGATCGGCAATGGCGATGTGCTGGCCCTGCTATCGGACAGCACCAACAGCGAACGCCCGGGCTTTACCATGTCCGAGCGCTCTGTTGGGGAAGGCATTCTCGATGTGGTAACAAAGGCGAAGGGCCGAATCATTCTCGCGACCTTTGCCTCCAACGTTCACAGGCTGCAGCAGGTAGTCGATGCGGCCAAAGCGCAGAACCGTAAAATCGCCGTTATCGGCCGAAGCATGGAAAAGGTGTTCTTGATCGGGCAGGAGCTCGGTTATATTCAAGTTCCTGAAGGCATGCTGATCGACATCAAAACGATCGACAACTATGCGGACAATCAAATTCTGATCATTTGTACGGGTAGCCAGGGCGAGCCGATGGCCGCTTTGACGCGCATCGCATCCGGTTCGCATCGTACAGTTCAAATTTATCCGGACGACACGGTCATCATTTCCGCGTCTCCGATTCCAGGCAACACGGTGAACGTCAGCCGGACGATAGACAAGCTGTATCGTGCCGGGGCCAATGTCATCCACGGTTCCGTCTTCGATATTCATGCATCCGGTCATGGAAGCAGCGAA
>JBLNEJ010000070.1:0-3455 GCA_050262535.1 Clostridia bacterium | reverse complement strand
AGGAAACGTGGACGACATACAGCTGTGAGTCGGCCAGAGCGGTGAGCAGTGCCGCACGTCCCGTCGCTTCCGCTTCCGCCTCGGGAGGTCTGGTCAGGGCGTGGTAGATCGGGTCGGTGTTACCGTTTGCCAGTGCTGCCTGCACGAGAAAATCGATGACATCGCCGTTTTCGGCATGAACCATTACCAATGCTCCCTGTTCCTTGGCTGTCAGCAACGTGCGGAACAAGGTCGCGTCATCTGCCTGGAAGACGTTTTTGTAGGCCATGAAAACTTTAAACGAGGTAATACCCTCATTCTCGATCACTTCGGGCAGCTCGTTCAGCACATTGTCGTTGATTTCGCCGATCATCAGGTGGAAGCCATAATCGATCACCGCTTTGTTGACGGATTTGTCATGCCACGTTTTGATCGCGTTTTTCAACGGCTCCCCTTTTGTCGTCAGGCAAAAATCGATCACTGTTGTCGTTCCGCCAAATGCGGCCGCAATCGTCCCTGTTTGAAAATCGTCATCGGTCACCGTTCCGCCGAATGGCATATCCAGATGTGTATGCGGGTCAATCCCGCCGGGGAAAACGTAGCAGCCGTTCGCGTCGATCACCTCGGCATCACCTGGTTGCAGCGCTTGCCCAATGGCGGAGATCACGCCGTTTTCGATCAATACATCCGCTTGATACGTATCCGAGGCCGTCACAATGGTTCCGTTTGTAATCAGCTTTTTCATCGTCTGCCTTCTCCTCCCTTATCTACACGGTTTCCATATTGCACTTGATCGCAGAAATGGCTGCCTGGCGTTCGTTCCACGTCATAGGCTGTGAGCTCGGCACTTCCAGCATGTCGATTGCGCCTTCGACCGGACAGACGATCGAGCACAGGTTGCAGCCGACACAGTCCTCCTCGCGCACCTTGAGGTAGGCGCCACGCTCATCGGTATGGCGTTCGATGCATTGGTGGGACGTATCTTCACAGGCGATATGGCACTTGTTGCAATTGATACAGGTGTCCCGATTGATGCGTGCGATCGCTCTGTAGTTCATGTCGAGATTGCCCCAGTCAGAGTAACGGCTAACCGATTTGCCGACGATGTCCATGACGGAAGCGATGCCTTTTTCATCCAGGTAGTTGTTCAGACCGTCAATCATGTCCTCGACGATGCTAAAGCCGTGGTGCATGGCAGCGGTACAGACCTGTACGCCGGTTGCCCCCATCAACAGGAATTCAACCGTATCCTTCCAGTTGGAAATTCCGCCGATTCCGGAGATCGGCACATTGATTTCGGGATGGCGCGCACATTCCGCCACCATGTTCAGGGCGATCGGTTTTACTGCCGGTCCGCAATAGCCGCCATGGGCCCCTTTTCCGGCAACATGGGGAATCGTGTTCCACGTATCAAGATCGACGCCCATCAAGCTGTTGATCGTGTTGATCATGCTGATCGCATCCGCTCCGCCTTGAACCGCGGCGTATGCCGTTGCCGTAATATCCGTAATATTGGGAGTAAGCTTCACGATCACCGGTACGGTAGCCGCTTCCTTGGCCCAGTACGTCTGCTTTTCGACCAGCGCAGGCACTTGACCGGATGCAGCACCCATGCCGCGTTCCGCCATTCCGTGCGGACAGCCGAAGTTCAGCTCGAATCCATCGACACCAACATCTTGCACGCGTTTAACAATTTCGTGCCATTTTTCCTGTTTCGGCTCTACCATCAGCGAAGCGATGATCGCGTGGTTCGGAAACCGTTTTTTCGTTTCATAGATTTCCTTCAGATTCACTTCGAGTGGACGGTCGGTGATCAGCTCGATGTTGTTGAAGCCCGCGACTTTTTGCCCATTGATGGTCAAGCCGGCGAAACGGGACGATACGTTGATAATCGGTTCGCCCAATGTTTTCCACACTGCACCCCCCCAGCCTGCTTCAAACGCCCGCTGCACCTGGTAACCGGAGTTGGTCGGCGGCGCAGATGCCAGCCAGAACGGATTCGGCGATTTGATTCCTGCCAGATCAATGCGTAAATCAGCCATAATGACGCCTCCTTTTAGACGATATTCCCATATGGTTAAGCGCTTTCACTCACACTTGCAATCAACTGGCGATGAACAGAATAGGCAGCCTGTTTCCCTTGCTCTGCTGCGCTGACAACCATCGCTTCTCCTTGACCTCCGCCAAAAATCACGTCACCTGCGGCAAACACCTTGGCATGGGAGGTTTGATGGGTTTCCTGATCAATCGTGACAACCCCGTTTTTGTGCTGCAGGCCGAACGCTTCAATCAAAGCAAGATGGCGAGTCTGACCAATCGCCTTGATGACTGCGTCCACCTCAATCGTAAATTCCGAGCCTTCCACCGCTACTGGACGACGTCGGCCGGAGGCATCCGGTTCTCCCAGCTCCATTCGGACGCATTCAAGCTGCTTGACGTTGCCCTGCTCATCGCCAATGATTCGCACGGGCTGGGTCAGCCAACGGAATTCGACACCGTCCTGCTTGGCGAACTCATATTCAAAATCGTATGCCGTCATCTCCGACTGTGTACGGCGGTAGATCATTTTCACGTTGGAGGCACCCAATCGAACCGAACAGGTAGCAGCGTCGATAGCTGTGTTACCTGCACCAATCACAGCGACGCGCTTTCCGACAAGCTCGGTGCCCAACGGCTTCGTTTTCGTTTCCTCCACGAACTGGATGGCATCAAACACACCTGTCAGGTTTTCCCCATCGATCCCAAGCAGCGGAACGCTTGACATGCCGACAGCCAATACGACCGCATCGTAGCTGCCGAGAATCTCCTCAGCTTGAATGTCCCGGCCAACCATTACGTTTGTGCGGATTTCGACACCGAGCTTCTCCACCTGCTGGACTTCCCACAGTGAAATTTCCTGGGGCAGGCGGAAGGAAACGATTCCATATGTATCGAGGCCACCCGCTTTTTCTCTCGCTTCAAAAATGGTAACGGCAAATCCAAGTCGTGCAAGCTCACGCGCCGCTGACAAACCTGCAGGTCCGCCGCCCACTACCGCAACCTTTTTCCCATTTGGTTCCCCTGCCGAAAACAGCGTCGCGTCGTTCTTGATCGCCCAATTCGTCGCATGGCGCTGAAGGTCTCCGATCAGAATCGGTGCAGAGGCATCATTGAGCACACAAGCGCCTTCGCACAGCTCCTCGGTCGGACAGACGCGCGAACAGGTCGCTCCAACTGGGTTCGCCTCCAAAATGACGCGGGCAGCACCCTTTAGATTGCCGGAAGCAATTTTCTTGATGAAGGATGGAATGTTGATGCTCGTTGGACATGCTTTGATACAGGGAGCATCGTAACAGTAAAGGCACCGATTGGCTTCATCGGTTGCTTCCTTTGGCTTTAAATCAGGCTTCACTTCGGCAAAATTCCGCTTGATCTCTTCAATTGTGACAAATGCACCGGAAATCCTGTTCATCCCCTGCTACCTCCTTGGCCTATGT
>JBLNEJ010000069.1:0-3990 GCA_050262535.1 Clostridia bacterium | reverse complement strand
TTCGTGACCGGAGAACGTGGATCAGTGCCTTGCTGATTCCCGTGCTCGTGATACCGACGGTTTTTCTGCTGCTTGATTCTACGATGAACCGGGTGGAACGTGAGGCGAGGGAGTACATTCCGTTCGCCGTCACAGGGGAGCTAGACTTAGCGATTCTCGCTGAGTTGGAGGCGATTCCGGGAGCGGCCCGGATGCAAACGGACGTGCCAATGGAGGCGATCAAGCGGGGGGACTTGCGTGTATGGCTGGAAGCCCAGACAGCACCGGTTATCGGTCAAAATTTGACCCAGGCTCGTCCGCAGCCATTGAAAATATGGTATGATCCTACTAATCAAAAATCCAAATATGCGCTTGAAGCCATGACAGGGGTTCTGGAGCGTTATGCCAAGCGCATTGTGGAAGAACGGCTGGCAATTGCCGGGATCGATAGCCGCCGCCTTGCTCCCATCGAGTTTTCCGCGCAGAGCGTAGCCAGTGAAGGGCAGGTGGCCGGCAATCTGCTTGGATCCATCATTCCGATCGTGCTGTTGATGGCGCTAGCATCTGGCGGAATGGCTTCAGCCGTCGATCTGGTGGCCGGAGAAAAGGAACGCGGCACGATGGAAACGCTGCTTGCTACGCCTGTGCTTCCCTCACAAATGCTAACGGCGAAGCTGCTTGTCGTCATGCTGATGAGCATCGTAAGCGCCGTTGCCTCGCTGGTTAGCATGGGGTTCATCTATTCATTCCAGCATGAAGAATCCGCTCAGGCAGGAATGCCGCCCCACTTGCTTCAACCGGAAGCGATCGTGCTCCTTGGCCTGATGATCCTGCTTTCGGCGGCGATGTTTGCGGGGCTTCAGCTGATGCTGAGTGCGATTGCCCGTACGAATAAGGAAGCGCAGACGTACATGTCGCCCGTTCTGTTTGCAGCGATGGTCCCGTCCTATATGCTGATGCCGCTAAAGCCGATAGACATTTCGCTTGTCATGTATGTCCTGCCTGTTTTCAATAACGTGGCGCTGTTCAAGGAGATTTTTACGGGACAGATCGTTCCGCTCCATGCGGTCGCGGCTGTTGGCTCTTCGGTTCTGTATGTAGCCTCTGCCATTTTTGCTGCCTCATGGTTCTTCCGCAATGAGCGCTTTCTCGTCAAGTAAATTGCAAAAAGGAGCTGCCGTTTGATGAGTCCGTTCGTCAAAGGGGCACTGTACGTTTTTTTATCGGCGTTTGGATTCGGCCTGCTGCCGATCTTTGCGATCCTGGCCTATCAGGATGGGACGAACGTCGTTACAGTGCTCTTCTTTCGCTTTATGATTGCCTCCGCCATTTTCTTCCTTATCCTGCTCGCAACCAAAACCAAAATTCGCCTGACCTGGAAGCAGGCAGCGGCCATGTTCTGTCTGGGTGGACTTTTGTATACGCTGCAATCTTTCAGCTACTTTTCCGCGGTCAAATATATTCCGTCTCCGCTGGCAGCGCTGATCTTGTACACGTTTCCGATGTTCGTGGCGTTTCTGTCCGTCTGGGTTGAGAAGGAAAAGCTGACAGGACGAACGCTGTTTTCGATAGGTGTATCGTTTGTTGGGCTTTGCCTGGTATTGGGCAGCTCGTTTGGTGCAATCAATTGGTTCGGGGCATTGCTGGCGCTGGCTGCTGCGCTTTTTTATTCGGTTTATATTATTTTGGGCAATCGGCTTGTGCAAGGCTTGCCACCGATGCTCGTCAGCGGTTTTATCTCCCTGTTTGCAGCTAGCTCGCTGCTCGTGGTGGGGGGTGTTAGCGGCGACATTACCGCTTCTCTTACCAGTAAGACGTGGGGGGGTATTCTGGGGGTGACCCTGTTTTCGACAGTCGTCTCGATTGCCTGCTTCTTTCGTGGATTGCAGTTGATTTCCTCCACGCAAGCGTCCGTCTTGAGCACGATTGAGCCGCTGGTTACGCTGGCTTTCTCTGCCTTGCTGTTTGGTGACCGACTGTCGGTGGTGCAGATGACCGGCGGACTGATCGTTCTGGTCGGGGCTGTGTTGACCGTGATGGCGCGTGGCCAAACGCCTGAAAAGGCGAGGGTGCAAGCTGAGTAAACGTTTTAGGTGTGCTTGGACAGGCCGGGCGCACCTTTTTTCTTTTAACAAAAGCGCGCATCATTGCGTCTGAGAGCGTGCCAGCCAGGCTGCGCCGATCATTCCCGCCATATTTCCGAGTGTAGCAGGCACGATTTCGCAGGAATCCATTGCTTGGGGAAACGGTACGAAGCTGTGGCAGATCTCCCGAACCTTATCAAAGAAGAAGGGCCCGGCAGCGGAAACGCCGCCACCGACCACGATTTTGGCCGGATTCAGCAGGTTGATGAGATGGGAAAAGGCGAGTCCAAGATAAAACGCCGCTTTGTCCACGGCCTCCATTGCGCCGGGGTCGCCTGCTTTGGCAGCATCGAGGACGTCTTTGGCGGTCAACGCATGATTGGCTCGCAAGACTGCGAGGAGCGCTTCGCTTTGCCCGCTGTTTGCCATCTCCAGCCCGGCTCGGATGATCCCGGATGCGGACGCGTACGTTTCCAGACAGCCGCGTTTGCCGCAATTGCAAATCGGGCCAGTTGTCGGTTCGAGCGAGATATGTCCGATTTCCCCACCGACCCCATTGACCCCATGAATAATGTGTCCGTTGACGATGATGCCGCCGCCGACTCCCGTCCCGAGCGTAATCATCACCAGATCGGTTGCCCCGGCACCAGCCCCTTGCCACATCTCACCCAAAGCGGCAGCGTTTGCATCGTTTTCAACGAAGACAGGCAGTCCGGTAGCGTGTTCCATTTTTGCCTTCAACGGGGTCTGTTTCCAATGCAAATTCACGGCTTGGTGGACCACGCCACTCGCCGCATCGACGGGTCCGGGGACACCGATGCCAATCCCGCGAATCTCGTTTTTGGCGACACCGGTTTGATTCAAGAGTTGCTCCACCATGTGTGCGATTCGTTCGATTACCCGATCCTCACCCAACTCTACGAGGGTCGGTTGTTCACGTTTATTCATTAACGTTCCAGAGGTGGTGAACAGTCCCATTTTTACGGTAGTTCCACCGATATCAATTCCAACGATGAACCTGTTCTGCATCATGATCTCCACCTCATTTTTAGTCGATTAGGAAAATTTTACATTTGCCTATCTTGTCATTTCTTTCCCGGCATAGCGATTCCCAAAATTGGTTATAAAGGATATGATGGATAGAGAAAGCTTTTGACTGTGTAACCATGGAAGAAGGGAATCGTGTGAAAAAGGCACGTTTAATTTATAATCCGACTTCAGGTCGGGAAATTATCCGCAGGCGTCTGCCCGACATTCTCGATTATTTGGAGCAGGCCGGCTACGAAACCTCAAGCCACGCAACCAGAGGCGAGCATGATGCCACCGAGGAAGCAGAGCGGGCGGTAGCCCGTGGCTTCGATTGTATCATCGCAGCCGGTGGAGACGGAACACTTTATGAAGTCGTAAACGGGATGGCCCGAAAAAAGGCGCGCCCATCTTTAGGTATCATTCCGAGCGGTACGAGCAACGATTTTGCCCGTGCGATCGGGTTGACCAGGTCGGTGAGCCGCTGCTGCCAAATCATTGCACGCGGAAAAACGAAGAAAATCGATCTCGGACGGATCAACGACAAGTATTTTATCAACATTGCCGGAGGGGGCGCGCTCACCGACCTGACTTATGAGGTGCCAAGCAAGCTCAAGACGATGCTTGGGCAGCTTGCCTATTACGTCAAAGGAATCGAGAAGCTGGCCTTTGTCCATCCGACGCACATGCATATTGAAACGAGGGAGGGCACCGTCGTCGACGAGGAAATCATGCTGTTTCTCATTGCCAACAGCCGTTCGGTCGGCGGCTTTGAACGTCTGGCACCGCAAGCGGATCTGTCTGACGGCAAGCTCGATTGCCTCGTATTGAAAAAAACCAATCTCGCTGACCTGATCCGTCTCGCAACGCTGGCGATACGCGGCGACCATGTGAAGGACTC
>JBLNEJ010000068.1:0-7879 GCA_050262535.1 Clostridia bacterium | reverse complement strand
ACTGGCCACAGGCAAACGCGCGTATCGGTTTGTTGAGGAAACAGAAGAACAGCCGGACCTCGTGATCTCGATTGGTGGTGACGGTACACTACTTGAAGCAGTTCACCAGTATGGCTTTGAGCCGTACTATGTAGGGATTCATACCGGGCATCTCGGCTTTTATGCGGACTGGCATCCTGATGAGCTCGATGAGTTCGTCGCTGCATTGGAAAATAACCCTCATCCGACAATTGCCGAATATCCGTGTGTGGAGTGCCGGATTCATACGGTTTCGGGGCAAATTTACGACAAGTGGGCGCTCAATGAGATGGTCATTCGCAATGCCTCATTGTCTACGCTTGTCACCTGTGTGTATATCAATGGGGAAGAGTTCGAAACCTTTCGCGGCGACGGTTTGATCGTCTCCTCGCCTTCCGGAAGCACCGCCTACAACAAGGCGGTCGATGGCGCGCTTGTTCATCCGTCCATCGAAGCCATTCAGCTCTCCGAGATCGCTTCGATCAATAATCAGGCGTACCGAACGATCAACAGCTCACTCGTGCTGCCCAAGCATCATGAAATCGAATTGATCGTGATGAACCCGGAAATCATGCTGGGGCTTGATCGTGAGCAGGCTGTCTGGTCAAAAGTGCGATCAATCCTCTGTCGGGTAGGTACGAAGAAGGTCAAATTCGCGCGTTATAAAAAACTGCCGTTTTGGCGGCGCGTCCGAAAATCGTTTATTACCGGATAAGAAACCCGGAACCGGGCGACACGATAGCTGGTCACATGTACAGCGTCGTGCCGTGCGGTTTCTTTTTATATGCAGAAAAAGAATATGAAGAAAGAAAATTTCCACAAGCCCGCAGTCCTTTGCTATACTGAATGTGTTACTTTTTTCCATGTATAAGGAGGTTACGTATGCTAAGAAGGATATTGTTATTCTGTCTTCTTCTTGCGCTTCTTGTCCCTGGGGTCGCCGGTGCAACGTCTGCACCTGCTGTCGTGTTCAAGGACATTCAGAACCATTGGGCAAAGGACTATATTCAGGAAATGTCTGCGCTCGGGATCTATCAGGGGTACAAACCGGAATTTAAGCCTGATCAGCCGATTACCCGGGGGGAAGCGCTCGTTCTGTTAAACCGACTGTACAAAGTCGTGTACGGAACAATGGCCGATCCCGCTACGACTACGAGACTCGATGCCAAGCATTGGGCAACAGCGGAGATCAAGTCATTAATTGGGAACCTGAACCAACTGTTTTACACCGATATGCGATCTTATACCAAGTTCAATCCCGGTGAAAATATGCTCTACTACCTGCAGTTGGCCGGTTCGGGCAAAAAGATGAAATATGTGGAATATGCCAGTGACAAATGGTTTATTCCAGGTGCGTATTTGGATGCGCAGCTCTCGCGTGAAGAAGCGAGCATGATCTTCTTCCATGTTCTCGCTCCGTATTTCCGCAACCAATTGCAAGCGACAACACTGGATGTAGAGCAGCGCTTCACCAGCTATTACAGCTGGAAGCAGCCTACCAATTATTTGGATAACCCGTCACCGTATGCAACTGCTTTGCAGGGCTTCCCGCTCTATACGCCAGGGGAAAAGGAATTTTTGCCGAAGAAAAAAGTGACGCGGGCGGAGTTTGCGGTCAATCTGAAGCGTTTGTATGATGGAACGACCCGCAAGCTGAACGAAATGCTCCCGGTCAACAAAATGAACATCATGCTGTCAGCTGCTTCTTTCGCCTATCAAAAGCAGAATGCCGCGGAAATGGACCGTTATTTCTCCGCGAAAGCGAAGGAACAGCTGGTTGAGGCAGCTGCCAAAGCGGGGACAAAAACAGTCCCACTGCATCACTACAGCGGGATCATGAACATCGACAACCCGATGCCACAAGAATTGAACATTACCGCTTCCTACAAAGATTCGAAGGTTGGAAGCTATGAAGTGACGTATTACTTCAAGCTGGACGACACGAAGAAAAATTCGTACGGTTGGGTCATCTCGGCAATCAATTACGCGGCAAAATAAGCTATGGGTACCTGCTAAGATGTTCGTAAACGGAGCGAAGGGTGTGTAGCCCTTTTGCTCGTACACGTTCTAGAAGGATGGACCAAAGCTGTGCGGTCGCAAGCGCATCGAAGTAAGCGTCATGCCGTTTTTTTACGTTGATGCCGTAAAGCTCGCAGAGCGTATCGAGTGAGCTTGTTGGCGGAATTTTATGCTCCAGTCGGAACAGCAGGCTCGTGTCAAGCAGCCGGTGGGTGAATTTGGTGCGAGAGGTCTTCCACAGCGCTGCCTGGAAAAAGTCCTTTTCGTGCCGGGAATGGTGAGCCACCAGAGGGCGACCGGCCACAAATTGAAAAAAATCGGCTAACGCGTCAACCAGCGCGGGAGCGGTTTTCACATCGGTCGAGCTGATCCCGGTTAGCGCCTCGATGCTCTCCGGCACCATGCGGCAGGGATTCACGAGCGTAGAGAAGGTTTCCTCCTCCAGGATCGTGGAGCCATGCATGGCGACTGCGCCAATGGAAATGATTTCATCGCCGCTTTGCGGATAAAAGCCGGTTGTTTCCAGATCCACGACAACGACATCGAGATGTTCCAGCGGCTCATCCAGGCTACGGTCCTGCAGCATCTCTTTTTGCATGGCGCGCAGGAACGCCAGCTGCCGGGGATCATTGCCCGTCAAAACGGAAGAGAGCGAAGAAGGTACCCTCAGGTCGGCAAACAGCCGATTCCACAGGCTCATCCATTCACCCTCTTTTCATAAGGTTTCGTCATCGGACTGCACAGTGATTGCTGTGCGGTCTTTTTTTGCAGCAAAATCGCCATCCTCATGGCTTGGCGCAGCATGTGCAGCGTATCCTTGGACAAGGACTCCGCTTTCAAATAGCTGTTGCTCAAGTAGCGGTTATCGTGCCATTGGTTACAAGCTAGAATACGCAGTCCAAGTGCAAAGCGAAAATACAGCTCTACATCGCGGCAAAGCGCTTCCGGCAGCAGTTGTTGCTCCCTGAGGTAATGAAGCCGATCGATCGTCGAGGTGGCATATGAACCGTTAATCAGGGAAAGGAGTCGAATACAGTTGACAAACGGCAGGTACAGGCCGTTTTTGATATTGATTGCCCCTGGATAGACACCATGCGCTTCCTTGTAAATATGGCCGAACATGCCGAGCGGAACCCGATGGTGCAGCGTATTGCTGACAAGGCGGTCGATGATGGGCGGTTGCTGTAGAAGGCAACGGTGAAAATGATCGGTAAATTCCTCAAACAGCTTCGGATCACCATAAATCATCCGGGCGTCAGCGACCATCAACAGGTAGCGCACATGCTCCCAGGTTGGATCATCATGCCACATGTCGATTTGTTGTTTCCATTGATCAAGCGATAGCCGCCAGCGCGGATTGGAGCTGATGACGTTGCCGATACAGGGCGGATACCCAGCTTCGGCAAGGCCTGCTACGAGGATATCAGCCAAATCGGCAAAAAAACGGTGAATGCGCACTGCTTGCACGTCATCCAGTCCAGAAGGGAGCGCATAAACCAGGCCATGGTCCTGATCGCTCGTGAGCGATTGCTCACGGCGGCCGCCACTGCCGAACAGAAGAAGGGCATATGGCACGGGAGGGATTCCCATGCCTTGCCGTTCCATTGCAAAGAGAGAGAGCTGAAGACAGCGTATAATCAGCCGATCATGTGTACAATTGATCTCTTCTATTTCTGATGATCGGTAGTAAGACATCCGTTCGTTTCGTAAGACCCCCAAATCCCGAAAGGTGCTCCCCTCCTCAATGAATGGCAGATGCCTCGCCTCCCTTTTTGAACTTGTGGCTGATTGGAGCAGAGAGAAGCTCTGGGTAACCGTAGCTGCCATGCTCGCTCAAGTCGAGACCAACGACTTCTTCTTCCTCGCTGACGCGCAGGCCCATCATCGCTTTCATAATCCCCAGCAGCAAGAACGACACTGCAAGCACGTAAACGATCGTTCCGACCAGGCCGAGTGCCTGAATGCCGAGCTGGTGAAGCCCGCCGCCATAAAACAGCCCGGGAGAACCGATGCCAGCGTTTTGGACGAGTTGCGGTGTGGCGAACAAGCCGGTGGAAAGCGTACCCCAGATCCCCGCGATTCCGTGAACGGAGAAGGCGAAAACAGGATCGTCGATGCCCATCCGGTCAAACCAAATGGCTGTAAAGTATGTCAGGAAACCTGCCACAGCTCCAATAACAATGGCGGCCCAGGGCTCTACGTATGCACAAGCAGCTGTGATGGCAACCAGCGCCGCTAATAGACCATTCAACATGCTGGGGATGTCGGCTTTTCCGGTTACGCTCCATGAGGTGATGAGTGCCGCAACCGCGCCTGCGGCCGCAGCCAATGTTGTCGTCAACGCGACATAGCCAAAAAATCCGGAAAGGGCACCAAACGTCGAACCTGCGTTAAATCCAAACCAGCCGATCCAAATAATCATGACGCCGAGCGTCGTGTACACCTGATTATGGCCTGGGATGAGGTTGGAGCTGCCGTCCCGATTGTATTTGCCGATGCGAGGCTTCAGTAAGAGAGTAGCGACCAAGGCAGCCAAGGCGCCTTGCAGATGAACGACCGTCGAGCCGGCGAAATCCTGCATGCCGAGCTGGGCAAGCCAGCCGCCGCCCCACACCCAATGCCCGACAACTGGATAGATCACAATTGTAAAAAGAGCGCTAAACACGAGATAGACCGAAAGCTTTGCCCGCTCCGCAAATCCTCCCCAGGCAATCGCCAGCGAGACTGCGACAAACCCGAGCTGGAACAAAAATTTGATGCTGACCGGGATCGCTGCAAAAGCGAGCGAGTCATAGGACGCCTCTGCCTGTGCCCCGCTTCCATCAAAGAAAAACCCGGTTAAACCGATGAAGGAGTTGCCATTGCCAAACGTGAAGCCGAAGCCGAGAGCCCAGAAGGCGACAGCACAAATGCCAAAGGTGAAGATCGTTTTGCCCGCGATATGACCGGCATTCTTCATCCGGGTAGAACCAGCTTCAATCAGCAGAAAGCCCGCCTGCATAAAAATCACCAGAATGGCCGACAGCAATACCCAAACAGAATCGACAGCTTGTGCAACGACAGAGACAGATGGTTCCATGATCCCACTCCTTTGTGTTATATAATCTGACATTGATTTTTGTATGTGTTAGATTATATGACATGAAAAAGTGATCTGGCAACTGTTTTTTGAAAATACTGAATCGGGATGACAAGCAACCGCGTAACTCGGGATTGGTGACCCCTATCAAAACAAAAGCTGACCCCCAAACCGGACAGGTCAGCTTTCCTGTATTTCTTTTCCCCATTCGCGCCGTCCAAGACGGTATCCAATCCACACCATCAGCAGCAGAAAAACGCTGCTCCCCAAAAACATTTGCCAAACCGGCAGCTTCCCGAGCCAGATTGCGCCCAAACCGCTGGAGAGTACGCCGAAAAAGGTGAACAACAGCATATTCAACGAGAAAATTTTGCCGACATTCGTGTCAGCAGACATCGTCTGAATCGCCATCACGGTCGGGATACCGGTCAACGGACCGCCAAAGCCGGAAAGAGCAGCTGCTGCGTAAGCAATCCCTACCACTCCTTGAGAGCCCGCCATCAGAAGATATCCGCCAGCCTGAAACAGCCAGCCAATCAGCACAAACAACAGGTAGTTCGTATAATGCACGCGAGCCATGAACAAGCTTCCCAGTAAGTTCCCGAATCCATAAAATCCTACCAGAATTCCGAGCATTCCGGCGTTTCCGTGACCGAGCTCGTTGGCCATCACAGGAAACCCGACACTCCAGCACACCTGCCAGCCAAGGTAACCGAGATTGGAAAAAATCACGATGTACAAAAGCAAGCGCTTGTGCACAACTTCCTTGCAAGCCAAACGAATGTCAGTGAGGTACAGCTTCGGTGCAAAGGCAGCGGCAGAGACGGAGTCTTCTTCCCGCAACCGCTTTTTAATGGAATGGATAAAGGCAGCGGACAGCAAGTAGGCCCCTGAATTGACGAAAAACAGAACAAACAGCGGCATTGCGGATGCCAACAACCCGATTGTCATCGGGGCGAGAATGCGGATTGTACGAAAAGTGGTATCGAGAATCGCATTTGCCTGACTTAAGCTGTCGAGTGGAACGATCGCTTTGAGGGCAACAGTCCGCGATGGTTGAAACAGCGTGCCAAACATCCCGATCAGAAACTGTGCAAGCAAAAACAGCGAGAGATGAAACACATCAAACAAAACGATCGTTCCGACAATGGCCGCCACAACCAAACGAGCCACGTTGGAAGCAACCATCAAGAAGCGCGGGTTAAAGCGATCCGCAAGCACGCCGCCAACCAGATAAAACAGAAAGCCGGCGAGCATTTCCGGAAGCGCAAGCAGGCTGAGCGTTGATGCGGAGTTCGTTTGCTGGAGAAAGTACCACAACAGCGCGATGCTGTAAAACTGATCTCCGATATTGGAGGCAACCTGTGCAAGCCACAGCTTGACAAAGGGACGATTCATCCATAAAGGGGCAGCCATTTCGTCACGTCCTTCTTCTTGAAACATCAACGGTATTCAGTTTAGCAAGAGCGTCGAGTGAAGGAAAGACATTAATTTCCACCCATAAGAAGTGAAGAAATGGAATACCCTAACAATCGTTGAGGAGGTGAACTGCAATGACCGTATCTGCACAAGTAAAGCAAACACTCGCCAGCTTGAAGGGTGCCCAGGCAAACCTTGAGAGCTTTGCGCTGAGCACCCAAAATCAGCAGGCAAAACAGCTGTATACACAGGCAGCGCAAGACACACAATCCATTGTGACTTCACTGGAGCAACGCTGCCAGCAACTCGAGCAGGAAGAACCGCAGTACAAAGGTTTTTAACTGGAAGCGGGAGAGCGTAAGGACAGTTCTCCCCTTCTTTTTCGCATGAGCAAGGGGGATGCGCGATGCCGGATTGGCTTAGTATTGTCGTACGTTCGATAGGAGCGCTCGTCTATTTGTTTATTTTGACAAAAATTATTGGCAAACGGCAAATACGCCAGCTTACCTTTATTGAATACATCGTGGGGATCTCCATCGGCTCCATCGCAGCGTTCATGGCGACAGAGATGGATGGGCCGATCTATCATAGCCTGATTGCGATGGGGATCTTTGCTCTTTTTCCTGTACTGACGGATTGGTTGTCGTTGAAAAGCAAAATCGTGCGCAACATCGTCGAAGGAAATGCCACGATTTTAATCAAGGATGGAAAGATCCTCGAAGACAATTTAAAAAAGGAACGCCTGACCAGCGAGGATTTGATGGAGCAGCTGCGCTTGAAAAACGCTTTTTCGCTTGCCGATGTGGAGTTTGCCCTGATGGAAGCTAACGGAGAAGTGAGTGTGCTGCTGAAGGCGCAAAACCAGCCGTTGACACCCAAGCATATCGAACTGCAGGTGGCTCCCGCCGAGGAGCCGCAGGCGGTCATTCTCGACGGCGTCATCATGGACGAGCCGTTGGCGACGATGGGGTTAAACCGCCGATGGGTGAAGACCGAGCTGGAAAAAGCGGGCGTCGCGCTGGAAAATGTTTTTGTCGGTCAAGTCACCAAGGGCGGCGAACTGTATCTCGACTTGTATGATGACAAAATCCAGGTGCCGGTTTCACAGGAGATGAAGCTCACGCTCGCCACGCTGAAAAAATGTCAGGCTGATTTGGAGCTGTATGCTCTCGCCACTCAGAACCCGCAATGGAATCGTACCTATGCGCAAGATGCCGGGCGTTTGCAGCAATTGGTTGAGAGGCTTACTCCCTACTTGATTCGATGATGCGGATGGAAGTGAGGTTGAACGCAAAATGGCTGATCAGAAGAAGAAAAAGCTGACCCCCACGCAGCAAACGTATC
>JBLNEJ010000067.1:0-3233 GCA_050262535.1 Clostridia bacterium | reverse complement strand
CCCCGGCTGGACAAAATGGAAACCGCGATCGACAGGCTTCATCAACGTCTTGATACCGAACTGCCGGAAATCCATCGAAAGCTTGCTACCATCACCGAGCAAGTCGGTGCAACAACCGAGTCGCTGGTTACCTCAATGGACGAGCGCAAGCGTCTGGAGCATAAGGTCAATGAACACGAGACAGACATCAGGTTGCTGAAAAAGCTCGTGACACAGCAACAAGCGATGTAATGAAAAAAAGCAGTAAGCCCGCTAACGGCTTACTGCTCATTTTTTACCGCTGTTTTGTTGCAGAAAAGCTGCCCATCATCTCTTCCAGCGCTTGCACGTCTTTTTCCAGATCGCGAATATCGTCTTCGATCAATTGTATGAGACGCTGCTTTTCACGTAATACTTTACGCGTCTGCTCAAGCCGCTGGTTCATGTCGAACACACCGAGATACACGTTTTGTTCCCTCCCTATGTAAAATGCTTCATCCACCTTACATGTTATGCAGGAGTTCCCGTTTGTTGACACGTTTTTTATAGACCCTTGTACTTCGCCAGTTCGGCACGGAGTCGGTAAATCTCTTGTTGCATGGCCCGTTTTTCGAGCTGTTCCATTTCTTTGTCCAGGCTCATGTAAGGATTGGGACCGCCCGCTCCCATATCACCGAGCGATCCAACATAGAGCGGCTCCTTTGGTACAATGAGCGCCATTGCCAGGTAAATCAGCAAGGGAACCCCTGTAAAAACAGTCAATAGAAGCACACCGATCCGAACCAGGGACGAGTCGATGCTCAAATATTGTGCAACCCCGCCACAAACCCCAAACAGCTTTTTGTCATGTTCCGAACGATACAATCGATTCATGTCATTCACCTTTCTTTTCCTGAACTCTTCTTGTTTACAGGTTACCAAAGAAAGGGGAACTTCATAACTGACTGCAGAGGGATTTGTCCTCCGCCCCGAGACGGAGAAGATACATGTGCTTCCTGCTGCAACTAAAGGAATCTTCTTTGCTTTAACGCTTTTAAGCAACCAACATTTCTGATACAATGACTAGTAAAGAAAAAAACCGCACAGGTGGCAGCCTGTACGGTCATGCGTAAACTATTTCGGTTGGTAAACAGGGCGCGGGCGGTCGAACACTTCGCCAAGCGTGGCATACGAGTGGCCAGCCAGTCTGCTGACAGGTGCGAGCTTTTGTACATCGATTTTGCCGTCGTGGTAAAGCTCGTCGGCAACTTGTACGTGAACAACCTCGGCGATGATCAAATCGGCCGATGCTGGCTCCCCAAGCGAGACGATTTGGTGCAGGCGGCATTCGTAATGAATCCTCGCTTCAGCCAAGCGAGGTGCACGCACTTGCTGGGATGGTAGTTTGGTCAGCCCGATCTCGTCCACTTCACTTTGTTCCGGTGGATAATCCGCAGATGATTGGTTCACCGCTTCAACATTGTGTACATCCACCATGTTGATCACAAAATCGCGTGTTTGCTCGATATTTCTGGCCGTATCCTTCATCATTCCACCCGGCTTGCGCATGATGGAAACCGAAATCATCATCGGCTCGATGCAGGCCACATTGAAATAGCTGAAGGGCGCGGCATTCACGATTCCGTTTTCGTTTACAGAGGTAATCCAGGCGATTGGACGCGGCAGGACGCTGCCAATAAGAAGCTTGTATTTGCTTTGACGATCAATCTCGCTGATGACGATTTCCACGATGATACCTCCTTGTTACGATTGTGACGGCATCCAGCTGGACATGTACCCATGATCCTCGACGGTCAATGCCTGCTTGGTTACGAACAATGGATGGAACGTGTCGAGCATGACTGCAAGTTCCTGTGTATCTTTCTTACCGATGCTCGCCTCGATTTTGCCCGGGTGTGGTCCATGGGGGATCCCCATCGGGTGCAGGGTGATCGATCCTTCGTATACCCCTTTTCGGCTCATGAAGTTCCCGTCGACATAATACAGCACCTCATCGCTTTCCACGTTGCTGTGAAAATACGGCGCGGGAATCGCTTGCGGATGATAGTCGTACAAGCGAGGCACAAAAGAGCAAATGACAAAGTTCGGTCCGGCAAACGTCTGATGAACGGGCGGTGGCTGGTGAATACGACCGGTAATCGGCTCAAAGTCATGAATGCTAAGTGCATACGGGTAAAGATAACCGTCCCACCCAACGACATCAAACGGGTGAAAATCAAACAGATAGCTGTAAATGACATCCCCACGCTTGACGCGCACCTCGTGCTCGCCTTTTTCCACATATGTCTCCAGTCTTTCCGGAACGCGGATATCCCGTTCACAAAACGGTGAATGTTCCAATAATTGACCATGCTCATTGCGGTATCGCTTCGGAGGAACAATTTCATTGACCGCTTCGATCACCAGAAAACGGCTCTGCTCGCCAGACGGTACGATCCGGTACGTCGTGCCAATCGGGATGACCAAATAATCGCCCGGTCGATAGCTGATCGTGCCAAAGATCGTTTGCAGTTCCCCCTCGCCTTGATGGACAAACAATACCTCATCCCCATCAGCATTCCGGTAAAAATAATCCATGGGCTCAGTCGGCACACATACGCCCATCACGACATCGTTGTTGCCAAGCAAATATTGCCTGCCTTGGATCGGGTCGCCACCCGGCGGCAGGTCAAAGGAAAGAAAATGCTGGTGTTTCAAATGCTCCTGCTGCACATAGTCAATTGTGCGATCTGCGAATTTGCGGGTTTCCTTTACCTGTGTAGGCGGATTGTGATGATACAAGATTGACTGGATGCCGGAAAATCCTTTGGTTCCCATCAGCTGCTCGCGGAACAGCGAGCCGTCCGGCTTGTAAAACGTCACGTGCCGCTTTTGCGGGATTTCCCCCATCCGATGATAAAACGGCATAGCCTTTCCCCCTTTTCCCGTCTTATTCTTTTCGTCTGTCGACAACCGTGTTGCGCAAAACCCCCAACCGTTCCACTTCGAGCTCAACTGTATCGCCAGTCTGCAACCAATCATAGCGATCAGCGCCAAGCTCAAGGATACAGCCCGTTCCGACCGTGCCAGAGCCAAGCACATCACCAGGATACAGCATGCAGTCGGCAGAGGCCTGTGCGATCAGCTCGGCAAACGTGTAGTACATATCCGCAAAATTACCGCGCGAATACTCCACGCCGTTTATTCTCGCGACCATGGTAAGATGGTAGCGGCTTCCTTTTTCACCGGAGACCTGGACATCCGCCAGTTCATCC
>JBLNEJ010000066.1:0-5112 GCA_050262535.1 Clostridia bacterium | reverse complement strand
GATCGTCGTCATGGACGAATCAGGCAAAATGAACGCCGAAGCAGGACCGTACGCTGGAATGGACCGTTTCGAATGCCGCAAGCAAATCATCAAGGATTTGAGCGAGCAAGGCGTCATGTTCAAGATCGAAGAGCATATCCATCAGGTCGGTCATAGCGAGCGCAGCGATGCAGTGGTAGAGCCGTATTTGTCTACCCAGTGGTTCGTAAAAATGCAGCCGTTGGCCGATGCCGCTCTGGCCAATGCCGCAAGTGAGGAAAGCGTCCGTTTCGTACCGGATCGCTTCAAAAACACCTACCTTCGCTGGATCGAAAACATTCGTGACTGGTGTATCTCCCGCCAGCTCTGGTGGGGACATCGCATTCCGGCTTGGTATTGCGAAGACTGCGGCCACGAAATTGTATCCCGCACCGATGTAACCGAGTGCCCGTCATGCCACAGCAATAACCTGAAGCAGGATGAGGATGTGCTTGATACGTGGTTCTCATCGGCGCTCTGGCCATTCTCCACGTTGGGCTGGCCGGATGAAACCGAGGATATGAAATACTTCTACCCAACAAACGTACTCGTGACGGGCTACGATATTATCTTCTTCTGGGTTGCCCGGATGATTTTCAGCGGTCTTGAATTTACCGGAGAAAATCCGTTTAACGACGTCTTGATTCACGGGATTATCCGCGACTCGGAAGGCCGCAAAATGTCCAAGTCGCTTGGCAACGGGGTAGACCCGATGGAGGTTATTGAACGCTATGGTGCCGATGCGCTCCGCTATACGCTGGCAACGGGCAACTCGCCGGGGAACGATCAGCGCTTTTATTGGGAAAAGGTAGAGGCGAATCGCAACTTTGCCAACAAGATTTGGAATGCTTCCCGCTTTGCACTGATGAACCTGGAAGGCTTTACGTATGAAGACATCGATCTGACAGGTGAGCTGTCCGCTCCCGACAAATGGATTCTCTCCCGTCTGCAAGCAACAATCGCCGATGTTACCCGCTTGATGGACGCCTACGAGTTCGGCGAATCCGGTCGCATCCTCTACAACTTCATCTGGGATGACCTTTGCGACTGGTATATCGAAATGGCGAAGCTGTCGCTTTATGGCGACAATGCGGCTGCGAAGAAAACGACGCAATCGGTGCTCGTCACCGTTCTAGATCAAACGCTGCGCCTGCTGCACCCATTCATGCCATACATGACGGAAGAAATTTGGCAGGCATTGCCGCACCAAGGCGAAAGCATTACCGTAGCAGCATGGCCGAAAGCGGATGAAACCCGCATTTATGCCGAGGCGGAAGCGGAAATGGCGCTTCTGATGGACGTGATTCGCAGTGTTCGCAATATCCGTGCAGAGGTTAACGTACCGATGTCCAAAAAAATCGAGCTGTACATCAAGCCAAGCGATGAAACAGCTTATGGTCGCCTGAAACGCGGCGAGGACTACCTGGTTCGCTTCTGCAATCCGGAAACGCTTGTGATCGATTCAGCGATCTCGGCACCAGACAAGGCGATGTCGGCTGTCGTAACCGGCGCAGAGCTGTTCTTGCCACTTGCCGCTTTGATCGATGTGGAAGCAGAGAAGAAGCGCTTGGAAAAAGAAGTGGCGACACTGGATGCGGAAGTCGAGCGGATTGAGAAAAAGTTAAACAATGCAGGCTTTATGGCAAAGGCTCCGGAAAAGGTGATTGCCGAAGAGCGGGCGAAGCTGGCCGATTATGCCGACAAGCGAGAAAAAGTATTGGCACGACTGGCCGAATGGCAGTAGCATGTGCCAAGCGTGATTGGCATATCTTGAAGAATGGAGTCGTACTGCATGAGTGTAACAGGCTTTGAAACGTACCAGGAAGCATTTGAATGGATACGCGGCCTGTCGCGATTCGGGCAAAAGCCCGGTCTGGAGCGCGTTCGATGGATGCTCTCCAGGCTGGACCACCCGGAACGCCGCTTGGCCTTTATCCATGTGGCGGGAACCAATGGGAAGGGCTCGACCTGCGCTTATCTGAATCGCATTCTGCGTCAGGCAGGATATAGCACGGGGCTGTTTACTTCGCCATTTCTCGTCGATTTTCGTGAATGGATTCGCGCCAATGACGAAATGATCGGGATGGAAGATTTCCGCATGCTGGTCAACGAGCTGAAGCCGCTGGCGGAAGCGTGTGCGAAAGAGACACCGTTTGGGGAACCTACCGAATTTGAGGTCATTACCGTTTTAGCGATACAATATTTTGCCCGTATCGTTTGCCCTTCGGTCGTTATCTGGGAAACGGGGTTGGGTGGCAGGTTGGATTCGACCAACGTCGTTCACCCGATCGTTTCGGTGATTACCAATATCGGACTGGATCATACCGATATTTTGGGAGCCACGATCGAAGAGATCGCAGCGGAAAAAGCGGGGATTATCAAACCGGGTGTACCAGTCATTACATGTGAAGACTCTCCTCAGGCACTTGACGTATTGGAAGAGGCTGCACGCAGGAATCGCAGTACACTGTACCGATTGAATCGTGATTTTTTTGTGGAACAAATGGAAGAGCGGTTAGGTCAGCAAAAACTCAGCTACAAAAGCAAGCTACGCCGTGATGTGAGTGAATACTCGTTGTCGTTGAATGGATTGCATCAGCCGCTTAACGCATCTGCTGCTTTGGCAACAATCGATGTGCTTCGCAACTTCTATGCTTTTCTCGTGGAGGAAGAAGAAATTTCGCAAGGCTTGCAACTTACCCGCTGGCCTGGCCGTCTTGAAGTAGTGAGCCAGGAGCCGCTGATCGTACTCGACGGCGCACATAACGCGGAAGGGATGCAGGTTTTGGCGAATAGTCTGCAGAAGCTTCTTTCCGGCGAACAACAAGTCGATATGCTGATCGCATCAGTGGCCGACAAACCGTTGGCGCAGATGGCCCAGGCAGCCAAACCATTGGTCAACAGGGTGAGACAGGTAACCTTGACCACCTTTGACATGCCGCGCGCCGCGTCGGCCGAGAAGCTTGCAGACGCCTATTTGACCGCGGGCATTGAGCAGGAGAAACTGGCGACTGCAGACGATTGGCACCAGTTTTTGCGCGATTGGAAAAAGCAAGCGGCGCCAACGGATTGTTTGATTGTGTGCGGCTCGCTCTATTTCATCGCGCAGGTGCGACCATTACTTTACAATGTGGAAGAGGCAGGTGAATAAGGTGGATCAGACTCAACACGTCCACTTCGTGGGCATCGGCGGCTATGGCATGAGCGCCATCGCCCGTGTCTTGATCGACCTTGGATACAAGGTTACCGGCTCGGATGTAGCCATGAACGATTTGGCGAAAAAGCTGGAGGCTCGTGGCGCAATTGTTCATATTGGGCATGCGGCGGAGCAGATTGAAGGAGCCGACCTGGTCGTTTATTCGACTAGTATTTCGGAAGATAATGCCGAGGTTGTGGCTGCGAGAAGCAAAGGAATCCCGGTGCTCCATCGCTCACAAATGTTGGCGAAAATCATGAATGAAAGAAAAGGCGTAGCGGTCGCAGGAGCACACGGCAAAACGACCACAACTTCGATGATTGCCCATGTGCTCGAGGAGAGCGGGGTTGATCCAACGTACATCATCGGCGGCGAGTTGATGAACGCCGGAACGAATGCCAAGGCGGGAAAAAGCGACCTTGTGATTGCAGAGGCGGATGAGAGTGATGGGTCGTTTCTGGAATATCGTCCGACCTACGAAGTCATCACCAATATTGAGCCGGACCATCTGGAGCACTTTGACGGGGATTTTGGCAAGCTCAAGGCGGCGTACGCAGCATTTTTGAGCCATTTGAAGCCAGAGGGAACAGCGGTTGTGTGTGTGGATGACGAAGATGTGCGCGAACTGCTTCCGAATGTTGCCGGACGTGTTGTCGGGTATAGCATCGATCCCACGTTCTTCGGGCTGGCACAATACCGTGCAGAGCAAATCGTCATGGGCGACTGCCAAATTTCCTGCACGATTTGGCATGAAGAGACGCTGTTGGGCCAACTTCAGCTGTATGTTCCAGGCAAGCACAACATCGCCAATGCGCTTGCGGCAACGATCATCTGCCTGGAGGCAGGCGTGACTTTTGACCAAATTGCCAAAGCGCTTGCGACGTTTCGCGGGGCCAAGCGCCGATTCCAGATTATCGGGGAGGAACAGGGCGTGCTTGTCGTTGACGACTACGCACACCACCCGACGGAAATTAGGGCGACGCTCAACGGAGCGAAGGCTTCTGGCAGAAGGGTCATCGCGATCTTTCAGCCGCAGCGCTATACACGCACCTATTTTCTCATGGAGGAATTCAGTCGTGCGTTTGCCGAGGCGGACGAGGTGATCATCGTCGACATTTACTCTCCGGCTGGAGAGAAGAAGATTGAAGGTGTCAGCTCCCAGGTGCTGGTCGACAAAATTCGTACGAACAGCCATCCTCGTGCCGAGTACATTCCAACCAAGGAAGCGGTGCAGGAGCATCTGCTCCAAACTGTCCGCGAAGGTGATCTCGTCTTGACAATGGGCGCAGGGGACATCTGGCGAACAGCGTTCTGGCTTGCCGATAAGCTTGCCAATAAAGCATAATCAGAGAAAATCCGCTGATGAAAAAGCGGATTTTCTTTTCTTTTCCCGGCCATTCTTTGGGACAAAAAAGAAGCAGGTAAAGGCAGGGGGAAACAGCGAATAAGTGCGGACAGGAGAAAGCATGGGAGTGGAGCTTGTATGAACGTACCAGCTGTACTGTTGTTCATTGCCGGACTTGGATTCGGCGCTTTATTTGCGAGGGTAGGATTGGTCGTCCCGGTGAAACAATCGCTTGTCCGGCCGATTGCTTGTTGTCCGCAATGCCAAAAGCCGTTGAAGATTCCGGTGCTGTTTGCCAAGCACGATGCAAACTACAAGGGAGAGGGCTGCTCATGCCGGAGGTCGGGAGAGCGGATCATGTTCTTGCTACTCACATTGCTGGCCGGCGCATTGTTCGCTCTTGCCTATCAGCTCTTTTGGGCCAAGCCGCCTGAGTTTGCACTGGCCATTTTGCTTGTTTTGCTTTCGGTTACCATAACCGTGAGCGATCTTCTTTACGCCAGAATCCCCAATGTGGTGCTGCTAGGTTTTGTACCGTTCGTTGTTGTGCTCC
>JBLNEJ010000065.1:0-11870 GCA_050262535.1 Clostridia bacterium | reverse complement strand
AAGGTGCGCGGGGACCGCAGCGGCTCAATACATCAAGGTTTGAATCGTACGGCTATAACTTTAACGGAACAGGCGTGGGTACTGACAAAGGTGTTGCGAACTTGTACATGCAAGAATCACGGAAACGGCAGGAGCCTGCTCTGATCAACAAGCTGGAGCAACAGGCTGAAAAGGTTCCGGGAGTCGTCGATATCAAGATCGTATCGTATCTGGACAATCTGATCGTAGGCGTTCTGACTGATGGAAACCGCCGCGTTGACATTCGCAATACTGCCATTCACAATCCGTCCAACAAGCGTCGTACATCTCCGAGGATGTATGAGACAACAGATGGCTACCACAAGGATATTATTACTGCCCTTCGGCCACGGCTGCAGGCGGAATCCAGGTACAACAATATTTTTATTTCGCCGTCAACACCAATGTACGAACGAATCAGCAATCTGCATGAACGCATTTCCCGTGGCGAGCAGATTGAAGAGCAAGAATTCATCAGTCTGCTGAATGATATCGGATATACGACAAGAGGATACAATCTAGTGGATTAGCAACCAGTTCCCCAAAACCGCGCAGGCGGTTTTTTCTTTGTTCCAAAACTGCCTGCCCCGGTTAACGTTGCAGGAGTTGAACCTGCAGAACGGGAATAAAGTAGGGTGATGAGGAGAGTGAGCTTCCAGATGAAACCTACAATATTGTTGTCAAAGCTGACTTTGCCGCGAATTCAGACGCATATATGGCGGAGACCCCGTCTGACAAAGAAAATGAACACACTTTTCCATTCCTCCGTTTCGTTGGTGGTAGCTGGGGTGGGCTACGGAAAGACATCTGCAATCGCCACCTATGTGTATGACCAACAATTGCCGGTATGCTGGTATCGGATCGAAAAGGAAGATGCGCAGCTTTCCCTTTTTTTGCATCATATCGTGGAGTCGATCCGCATTCGGATTCCTGACTTCGGGCCCGTCCTGATGGAAAAACTGATGCAAGAAAAGCCAAACAGCCAAATAAGCAGCGACTTTGTTCGGGAATATGCCGCATTGTTTTGCAATGAGGTTGCCCACCATACGAATGAGCTACTTCTTGTGTTGGACCAATATGAACAGGTATTGCAGGCAAACCCGGTGGATGAATGGCTGCAATTCGTGCTGCTTCATCTGCCGGCAAATATGCGCATCGTTGTCATTTCTCGTATGGAGCCGCAGTGGCCATGGTTTTCGCTGGCTAAGCTGAGGGGGGAAGCAGGAGAGTTGAACGAAAGCGATTTGCGCTTTTCAAGGGAAGAGATTCGTGAGCTTTTGCAAGGGGATTACGGGGTTGAGCTTGGAGAAGCGGAGTTGTCCTTGCTCGACGAACGGACGTCAGGCTGGATTGCGGGCGTACGTTATGTAGCTTCCCAAATGGCCGATGCAGAGGAGCCAGCCCTTCTTTTGCGTGAAAAATCAGTCGTTTGGCGTGACATGCAGCACTATTGGGAAATCGAGCTGTTTGAAACGCTTGCCGAAGACATGCGTTCGTTTTTGATTCAATGCTCGGTTTGTGAAGTGATGGAGGAGTCAAGCCTGCGAAACATTGTCGGGTTGGAGGAACAGTCGTTTGAACGGCTTTTTGGCGAGGCAAAGCGTCTTCGACTTCTGTTTTCAGACGCAATGGGGGTTGAATGGCGATTCCATCCGCTGTTTCACCAGCTGCTTTGCTCCAAGCTTGCGCAAAATCAAGCCTTGTATGAGCAAATGACGTTGTGCTATGCCCGCTACGAGGCGGATGAAGGACGTCCATTGGCTGCCCTTGAGCAGTTGTTCCGGCTAAAGGCGTGGATGCAGATGGGCGAGGTATTGTCCAAATGGGGGCAACGGCTGCTGGCGACGGGCCAATTGGATGCGCTTTATCGGTGGGTGACTGCAGTTCCGGATGAATGCCGCCGACGTTTTCCGATCCTCTGGTATTACCAGGGGGAAATCGAGCGTTCACGCTGCCTGTATCCGCAAGCGCTTTCATCCTATACGTGCTATGCTGAGCTGTGTTCGGAGCAAAACGATATGATTGGCTATTGTCTGGGCCTCGAGGGACAGGCGCGCGTACATTTGGACAGCGTGCAGGGGCTGAAAGCGGAAGAGCTTCTCAAGCAGGCGATTGACATTTTGCATGGAAATGACCCGGAAGTGGCTGCACGAATGTATCGGCTGCTGGCTGAGGTGTATACGAATCGCGGCAATACTGCGTTGGCCAGCCACTGGTACCAGCGAAGCCGGGAGCTTGAACAACGCACCGATGTGGAAGGAGAGGCGCGCTTGCTGTTCCGGACGGGGCGCCTCGATGCATCGATCCAATTGCTTGAAAAAGCATGGCAGCCAGACCAGCAGGAAAGCATTCAGCAGTTAACACGCTCCTACCGGGAAACGTCGCTCGTGCTTGCTTTTGTCTACGCCATGATCGGGGATCAGGAAAAAGGCATCGCCGTATCGGAAAAAGCAATTGAGCTGGGAATTGCCGCGAACTCGCCGTTCGTCGAAGCGTATGGCTACATTCGCAAGGCACACAGCTTGCTGTTGAACAAGGATGTACCCGCGAGCGAAATACGTCCGCTCTACCAAAGGGGTCTGGCGATGCTCGAAGAGCTCGAATCGAATCGCGGCAAAGCGGAGACGCTTATGGGACTTACGCTTTTGCATGGAAGGGAGCACTCCCTTGATACCGCATTGGCGAGCGCACAACGAGGGCTCCACGAAACGAGCGTGATCCAGGACGAGTGGGTTGACGGCCTGATTCGCCTATGCAGCGGGATCGCCTACGCAAATTGCGAAAAATACGCGGAGGCCGAACTGGTTTTTCTGCATTGCGTGGAGCATTTCAGTCAGTGCGGTGATATATTCAGCGTGGCGATCGCCCGTTTGTGGCTGAGCTATCTTGCGTACAAAAAGGAGGACTGGAACAGTTTCGTCCCGACGGTGTCCACCGCGCTTACGGCAATCCAGGCCGGGGAGTATCAATTCCTGCTGCAGCGGCCGACGATGTTTACCCCAACGGGTGTGCAAAAGCTGCTGCCGGTCTTGATTGAAGCGCAAAAACGACAGATTCAGCCGACGTACGTGTCTCAGCTGCTAACGGAGCTTGGTCTGCAAAACGTCGCGTTTCATCCTGGCTATTCTTTGCGTATTCAGACGCTTGGGGCGTTTCGGATTTGGCTGGATGCTCGCGAACTGGGGGAACGTGCCTGGCAACGGGGCAAGGCAAAGCTTCTGTTCCAACTGTTGCTCACCAAAAGGCATCATCTGCTGGCACGCGAGGAGATCATGGATGTGCTGTGGTCCGAGCAGGACGAGGATACGGCATCAAGAGACTTCAAGGTTGCCTTGAATGCGCTGAACAAAGCGTTGGAGCCCAATCGTGAGGCACGTGCAACCGCGTTCTTCATACAGCGGCACGGTTCCTCATACGGCTTTAACCTGGCGTCAGGCTACCAGCTGGATGCAGAGGAATTCGAAAGGTTGGTCACATCGGGTTTGGCAGAGGCAGATCCGAAGCAGGCGGCCATTTTGCTGGAAAAAGGATTGGCCTGCTACCAAGGGGAATATTTGCCGGATTGCCGCTATGAAGACTGGTGCATAGAGGAGCGTGAAAGACTGCAGGTGTTGTACCTGCGGGGGGCGGAGAAGCTGGCGCAATCGTATGTTGCCCTCGGGCAGCACGATGCTTCCATTCGGTGGTGCGAAAAAATTTTGCAAACCGATGACTGCTGGGAAGAAGCCTACCGCTTGCTGATGATCTGCTATTATGCCAAAAACAATCGTTCCGTTTCATTGAAATGGTACGAGAAGTGCGTGGCCAAGCTGAAAGAGCAGCTTGGGGTTGAACCGCTTCCGTCAACGCGCGACACGCTTTATTTGATCATGGACAATCAATAAACAGCTTCCGAACGGGCAGGCGCTTCGCCCATTCGGAAGCTGTTTTGCTGTTATCGCGGCAAGGATGGGAGTTCATCCAACGCTTCCATCGTTTTGGCAGGATCAAGAGAGGGGCTTTCCAGCACAATAACGGTCATGCCGGTGTCTGACCCGGATTCATGGCCCTCGTCATCCGTCCAGAAGGCAGCCTGACCGGCTTTAATCAGGCACGGACCTGTTGAATCGGTTCGCACCCAGCCTTCTCCTGCTACGACCAGAAACAGCTGATTGCCAACAGCGGGGTGAAAGCCGACGAGACTGCCGGGGGCAAAATGCAGACAGCCGACATGGATCGGCTCTTCGGAATGAAGGATCGGTGAATATCCCACCTGGCGGCTGTCAAATTGGGTGATCGTCCGCATCACCTCGGAATCGAATCGAAAAAACTGCATGAAAAGCCTCCTTCGAGTGAATGAGAATGGGGTGTTAAATAGCAAAAGGAAAGAAACAATTCTCCGATAAACTGTTAAATCCTTCTTGACGGAGAAAGGAAACTGGTTTACACTCATTTTTGTACTGACCAGTCAGTTCAAATACGGAACGATGAAAGGCAGTTGCCCGAAATGTCCAAAAAAGATGTAATCAGCGATGGAGCGCTTCGCGCTTTTGCCCAATATGGCTATGCCGAAACGACGATGGATACGATTGCCGATGTCGCAAAGGTGGCAAAAGGGACGTTGTACTACCATTTCAAAACAAAGGAAGAGCTGTTTTACTATGTGAATAAAAAAGGCGTGGAGTTGCTCATTCAATCCGCCACCCAAGCGATGCAGGATGAATCGCGAAGCGTAACGGACCGAATGCTGCTCGTCTTCGATGAGCACCTCCGCTTTTTTGCTGACAACAAGGAGCTTTGCATGCTCTTGCTTCAATTCAGCTCGGGCGATGAGGAGCGCGACTCGATGATCAGCTCGCTTTTATCGGAATACTTCGCAACGATGGAAGAGTACTTACAAAGCTTGCAGAAGCAGGGGATTATTAATGACCAATTGAACCCGCAATCATTGGCTTCTGCGCTTTTTGGCATGATTGGGTTTACGGCACTGCGCAAAACATTTCGCCAGGAGCCGGTTTATACAGAGGAAACGCGCAGCACGTTGATCACCATGTGCAAGGGCGCCCTCGGACTTAACGTGATTCATTGAGACTACCAATAGAAAACTGATCAATCGGGAGTAGGAGAGAGGCTATATGGCTAAGAAAAGTTCAATTGTAGGCGTAGCGGGATTTGTAACAAGCATCGCGGTGCTGAGTGCTTATTTGCTCTGGCCGGGTGGACAAAGCGCAGCGTTGGGCAACCAGTTACATGCGACGGTCGGCGTTGTAGAGGGGACCGAAGTCGATCTTGCCTTTAAAATGGCGGGTGATATCGCCGCGGTGAAGGTGAAAGAAGGGGATCTGGTAAAAGCCGGTGACCTGGTCGCCGAGCTCACCAACAACGAATTGCTGGCGAAGCGTGAGCAAGCGGCAGCGGCCTATGCGTTGGCTAAGGTCAAGGTGGAACAGGCGCGGCAAGGTGTAGCCGTAACCGCTGGCACAAGCGAAGCCCAGGTTTCTCAGGCATCTGCAACCATAGCGGCGGCGCAAGCCCAATACGAGGCCAATAAAAACGGAGCTCGTCCGGAGGAAGTCTCCCAATTGAAGGCAAAGCTCAAGGCGGCTCAAAACACATACGAGCTTGCGCGCAAGCAGAATGAGCGGATGCAGCAGCTGCTGGCCGAAGGCGCCGTTGCCAAGGTAACTGCAGAGGAAGCGAAGGTTCAGTTTGACAAGGCGAACGCAGAGCTGACCTCGACTGAGGAGCAATTGAAAATGGCGCAAAGCGGCGCCCGCAAGGAACAGTTGGACGCTGCCAAAGCCCAGGTGGAACAGGCAAATGCGGCATACCAGCAGGCAGTGGCAGGGAAAGGGCAGGTCGGCTTGAAGCAGCTTGATGCCAAATCCGCAGAAGCCGGTGTCCAGCAGGCTAAAGGGGCTTTGGATGAAGTGGAGGCTTACCTCAAGAACACGAAGCTGCTGGCGCCGGTTGATGGCATCGTCAAGTCTGTAACCGTGCAGCCGGGTGAACTCGTCGCACAGGGCTATACCGTCGTGACGCTTCAGGTACAAAACGACCAGTTTGCGAAGTTCTACGTAAATGAAGATGAGTTGGGGAACGTACAGGTAGGGCAGACAACGCAGCTGTTCGTACCAGCCTTAAACAAGGAAGTTTCGGGGAAAATTGTCATGATTGCGCCGGCGGCTGATTTTGCCGTGAAAAAGGCTACACAGGAAATGGGCGACCGTGATGTCCGTGCGTTCCAGGTGAAAATCGATGTCTCGAACCAGAATTTGCGCCCAGGGTTGTCCATCGAATGGCAGGGTGAAGGAGCTGGCCGCCAGTGAACGGGATCGTCGAACTGTTTTTTCGGGAATGGAGAGCCATTTTCAAAAATCGCTCGATCCTGCTTGTGATGCTCTTTGTTCCGGTCATGTATTTTACTCTGTTTGGCGGGTTGTATTCGGAGAAAAAAGTGACGGATATCCCTGTTGCCGTTGTTGACAGCGACCAGACCGAACTGAGCCGGGAGCTGATACGCGCCTTTGATATAGACCAGACGTTTGCGGTGCGGGCGATTGTGCCAAACGAGCAGGAGCTGATGGGTTTGATCGACACGGGAGCTGTCAACGTCGGTGTGATCATTCCGTCCGGACTGTATGAACAGGCCAAAAACGGCAAAGAGGCCGAGGTTATGACCATCATAGATGGCAGCAATATGATGATATCCAATACGGCTGTCCGTGCAGCAAATACGGTCGTCAAATCGATTTCAGCCGGGGTGACCCTGAAAAAGCTGGAGGCAAAAGGGGAATGGGGCCAGGAAGGGAAAAATTTCTATACCGGGATCGATTACCGCTACCGGGTCCTTTATAATCCGACGTTCAGCTATTTATCGTTCATGGTTTTCGGTCTGGGCGGAACCGTGCTGCAGCAGGTGCTGTTTCTCGGTGTCGCTTTGGCCATCGCCAGGGAAAAAGAAGAGGGAACACTGCCTTCTCTGATGCAAACATACAGCTTTCCACAGCTTGTGTTCGGAAAGCTGGCCCCATACTTTTTGTTATCGACGTTTAACCTGCTTGTTTCGTTCAGTATTTTGCTAAAAGGTTTCAAAGTCCCGGTGTATGGAGATCTTTCGCTGTTGCTGCTGGCGGGTGTCATCTTTAACATTGCGGTTTTGTCGATCGGTTTCGCCATCTCCTACCTAACCAAGGATCAGCTGCAGGCGACACAGCTTGCCATGCTGATTGCGGTGCCATCCTTTATGCTGTCCGGCTTTACTTGGCCAATCACGTCAATGCCGCCGGTCATTGCGGGAATTGGTGAATCTCTGCCGCTTACGTATTTCCTGCATGCGCTGCGAGAGGTTTTGACCAAGGGACACGGGCTTGAATCGATCCGCGGGGATTTGGCTGTTCTGCTGCTTATGTCGGCGATCGGGATGTTCCTTTCCTATCTTGGATACTTATGGCAGACGCGAAAAAATACTGCAACCGAGGCAGAACAGGTGAAAACAGCCTAATGGGATCAAGCTATGAAAAACCTGACTGTTCCTGTCAGGTTTTTCTATGTGGTCAAAGCGAAAAATGCTTGTGAATCGTTCACGAATTTTTTACAATGTGTAAGAAGGACTACTTACTCTTTTTTTCGCCCCAAGGAGGTACTCATGTCTGGAACTCACTTGAAGCAACTCTGCGAGGATACTCACAACCGTTTGAAGAAAGTAAGCATGGAGTTGGAGCGATTTTTAAACCATGTGACTTTGGCCAGCCTGGTCCAACAATCAGGTGACCCGGAGGAGTATGAATCTTATTACCGCAATTATTTATCCGACCTGCGCCATCTGCTTGTTTACTCTGAGAATGCTTATGAGAAGCTGGGCGTCTGCTTGCGACGCGCGCGTTTCAATGAGGATTTTGCAGAAGAAGCCTTGTACCAAGTGTATCACTCCTGTGTGGACAACTTTTATTATCCCAAAGGCGAAGTGTATGATGAGGACGGTCGTTACTCCTACACGGGGCATGATGCAATTATTTTTCGCAAGGAAGTCACTCCTGCATTAAAAGCGCTGACGATCTCCCTTTCCAAGGTGTTCGAGCAAATGCGTGAAGACCTGCAGTATTTCGAAACCGACTACATTACGAAAAAACGCATGCAGGCCGGCGGTTCAGCTGTTACGATGTAATCGCAATCAATGGAAAAAGAGCACGATTCTCCCAGGAACGTGCTCTTTTTTCTTTTGTCCTCACACCAAAACGGGTTCAAGTACACGATCCAGCATTTGGCTGACCTCCTGGATCATCTTGCTGCGGTCCGCATCGCTTGCATAAGGGACGGCGGCAAAGTTGCGATATGCGACAGGCTTAAAGCCTACGAAGGATAACACGCCATCACTGATCTGACGCTCGAGGACGTCGTCCATGCCGCTTTGTCTCATTTCCTCTTCCGACTCCCGCGTCGAGGTAAACACGACTGCCTGCTTGCCCGTCAACATCCCGACAGGACCGCCTGATTCGTAGCGGAACGCGAAATTGTCCGTAAAGACACGATCGATCCAGCCCTTCAGGATGGCTGGCTGCGACCACCAGTAAACCGGATAAATCATGACGAGCAAATCGGCATCCGTAATTTGCTGCTGTTCTTCCTCGATATCGGAAGAAACAGTCCCTTGCTCCACCTGACGCATGTCTGTCTCAGTGAATACAGGCTGAAAACGGTTCTCGTACAAATCATTCACCCGATAGGAAATACCGGCCTGCTTCAGATGGGATGTTACTTGGTGCAGAATCTCGTGATTGAAGCTCTCTTTTCCTGGATGTGCAAACAAAATATAGGCCTTCACCGGAATTCCTCCTTCTTATTCAAAGCGAAGTCGCAATTGACGCAAAAACTTGTTCCACAATCCTCCCAATGTTTGTTTTCCGATTACGGTCGGTTCGGGGGCTGGCTGCTCTCCTTTGGCTGCAGGCTTTTGGACTTGCGTAAGCGCCTGATTCACGTTTATCAACCCGTATCCATATGCCTGATCCTTGCCGGGTGGTCCCAAATCAACCGCCGTGCGCTGGATGAGCTTAATGACCTCGGTATTTTTCATTCCGGGTTGAACGGAACGGATGAGCGAGGCAAGCGCCGTAACATGCGGACATGCCATCGATGTACCGGAGAGGGCTGCATAATCGCTGGAAATGTACGTGCTGGCGATATCGACGCCGGGTGCTGCAACGTCGACATAATCTCCGTAGTTGGAGAAGTCGGCCTGTTTTTTGCGGTGATCGACGGCTGCTACCGACATGACCTCCTTATAGGCAGCGGGATAGCTTGGCTGGCTGGAGGCATCGTTACCGGAGGCTGCGACCAACACCACATTATGATCAAAGGCATACTTGCAGGCTTCCTTCAAGGCAGCGGAAGAGGTGTAGTTGCCGACACTGAGGTTGATGACATCAGCACCGTGGTCGGTGGCCCAGTAAATTCCTTGAGCAATGTCGAAAGCAGAGCCTGAGCCGTCTGAACCGATTGCCTTGATGGGCATAATTTTGCTGTTCCAGGACATGCCGGCGATTCCTGTTTTGTTGTTCGTCCTGGCGGCGATTACACCGGAAACATGTGTGCCATGGCCATTGTCATCCATGGGCACGTTGCTGTTGTCGATGAAGTTGTAGCCCTTGACCAATTTGCCTTTGAACTCCGGGTGATCGAGATCGACGCCTGTATCGACCACCGCGACGATGACGTTGCTGCTTCCCTGGCTAATGTCCCAGCTTTTTTCCATTCCGATCATAGGGAGATTCCATTGGTAAGGGCGATACATGGAATCGTTTGGCTTGCGGTTGGGCAAAAGCAAGTAATTCGGCTCGGCAAACACGGAATCCGGATGCTCAGCAAAGTGCTGCATCAGCTGTTGGGTCGTGAACGAATGCGATTTGATGATCATCGCTCTTCCATAATCCCGCTTGATTTTGCCATCGACCTGCTTGAGCATCTTTTGAATGACCTGGTTTGAGGGGCGTGGAGCGAAGCGAACCACAACCTCGTGCTCGACAAAATGACTTTTTTCCCGACCATTATGATCGATCACTTTGATCAGGGGCTTTTTCTCCAACGTTTTTCGAATATCCCTGACCTGCTCGACATAGTTGATGCGGGGGATCGTGGCATGAACCGAGGTCACTGAAGGATGCGGCTCCTCCCACTCCTTTGCCCGTTGATACTGAATGGGGACGATGACCAGCATCACGAGCAGGACGGCGATTGCGATTGTATACGAGACCGGCTTCAACGCACTCACTCCCTGTATAATTCGTAGGTAATCATAGCCTGCGGCAGGAGAGGAAAGTTTATGACGGTAAAATCTGTTCGTACCTTTGCTTTCCTCATTGGCAAATTCAGGGTATGATAAAGTGATATGAGTAAAGAGGAAGGAGTGTGGGCCATGCTGCATACGTGGCTTGTTCAATCGAAACAGACCGTTGTGTTTACGGGTGCAGGCATGTCTACGGAAAGCGGACTTCCTGATTTTCGTTCAAGTGCAACAGGCATGTGGCAGGGAAAAGACCCTCGCATGTTTGCCAGCACGCAAGCGATGGAGCACAATCGCGATGCATTTATCCAGTTTTACCGGATGCGAATTGCCGGACTGCAAGCGTGCCGCCCGCATCTTGGACATGACATATTGGCTGAGTGGGAAAAACAAGGGATCATTCACAGCATCATCACGCAAAATGTCGACGGCTTTCACCAGCAAGCGGGAAGCCGGAATGTGGCTGAATTGCACGGAACGCTGTCCACCGTTCATTGCTCCGTTTGCCACCGCGTCTATCCGTCAAGCCGTTATCTGGAGGAAACCATCTGTGAATGCGGTGGATTTTTGCGACCTTCCGTTGTACTGTTTGGCGAATCATTGCCGGAGGAGGCGCTGAACAAGGCTGATGAGAGCATAGGCCAAGCTGACCTGTGCATTGTTCTCGGCTCATCGCTTGCAGTAAGCCCGGCCAACTGGTATCCCCAGATTGCCAAGCAAAACGGAGCACGGGTCGTCATCGTCAATATGGAGCCAACCGAGCTCGATGAAATCGCGGACGAAGTGGTGCATGGGCAAAAAATCGGCCCGTTTTTGCAGCAGCTAGCGGAAAAGGTGGGGAGCAAACGATGATGATCCGTATTGCGGCCATCACTCCGGAGGATTTTGCCTCGCGCATCATGGCTCACGAGGGTACGGAAGGTAATCTGAAGATTATCCCTTATTACTATAAAAATCCGATGCAGACAAATGAACTGGTCAAACAGGTGGAGGAGTGTGACGTGCTGCTGTTTGCCGGCCCTCTTCCGCTTTTCTTTGCACAGCAGCAAATCGCGGAAAAGCGCTGGCCGGTCGTCTATATTCCCTCGGACGAATATACGCTGACCCTCACGCTGGCACATATTTTGGTCCATCGAAAAGAAGGCTTGCAGCGGCTTTCCATCGATATTCCCAAAGCCGAGTACGTACGGCAAGCGGCAAACGAGCTGCAGCTTGATGTTTCGCAATGGAGCATCAAGGATTATGGCAAAATTATTGACGGACATGGGAATACATTTAATGCTGATGAAATCATCCGCTTTCATCTGAACAACTGGCGTACGGGACAAGCCCAACTTGTTCTCACAAGCGTTGACTACGTCTATGAGCAGCTTACACTTGCTAGCGTCCCTTGCATCTCCATGATCGTTCCGGAAAAAAGTATTCGGGAAACCGTGCTACAGGCATCGCACTACGGACAGCTGATGATCAGCAAAAATGCGCAGATTGCGGTCGGATTAGCCGCAGTCAACCAGTCGGAGGATCGTCTGGAAAGCATGGCGCCGGATGCGAGAATCATGCTGCAGCAGATGCTGCTCGAGCTCGGAACGGA
>JBLNEJ010000064.1:0-6904 GCA_050262535.1 Clostridia bacterium | reverse complement strand
CCCTCTGGTCGGTCAAGCCAGCCATCTCATACGAGGAGTTGATGGCGTCAGTTGCATCGCCATGGTAGCGTTCAACCTGACTGCGTGGATCGTAGCTGATGCGTCGGTCGCCTGGTGTTACTTCCTCCTGCTCAGCATTCATACGTTCGCGTGATGAATCGTACGTCATGTCTTTCGCTCATCCCCTTTTACAAAGGATTAATGGGAAGGAAGTAGCTTTATTTTTTGTTTTCGGTGTACAATTTAATCGGGAGGCGAGAGGATGAAACGAGAGAACAACCTAACAATTGGAATTGATATCGACGGGACAGTCACATGCCCCAGCAGTCTTCTCCCGTATTTGAATCAGGCGTTTGGCAAAAATTTGCGTTTGGCTGACTGTCTGGAATACAATCTGGCCAACGTGTATGGCATTCCGGATGATCAGATGAACCGATGGTTTGCGGAAAACAGCGACTGGATGTGCCGCGTGGCTCCGGTTCATGGCGAAGCCGACCGGGTGCTGCGACAATGGCACCAAGCCCATCAGTTGGTTTATATCAGCGCACGACAGGTACAGGATATGGATGCAACCTTGTACTGGTTTCAAGCCAAGAACATTCCGTATCACCATATCGACCTGATCGGTTCCCACAACAAGCTTGAATCGGCCAAGCGCTGGAATGTCGATATGTTCATTGAAGACCGGTTGGAAAATGCATTGCAGCTTTCCGAAGAATTGAGCATACCGGTCTATTTGTTCGATACCCCATATAACCAGGGCAAACTGCCTGAGCTGGTCCATCGTGTATACACGTGGCGTGACGTGGAAGCAGCAGTCCACCTCCACAAGACGATTGCAGCACATTCAAAATAAGCCAAACGACGTTCCTTTTGTGCTTCTAAGCAGGAACGTCGTTTCCTTTACATACGGAATTTACTTGGACTTTAGCTTGAATGTCTGACAACAGGTTTGCGCAGACGATTTCGCAGTATCCTGATGGTTGTTCTGCCCGCTTTCACTGGCGAACTCGGTCTTGTAGTTCGCGTTTGCATGGCTGTCTACTTCCACCATGATGCTGTCGGCATGACAGTTATTGCCTTCTCCCCAATACGTACAATTCGCCACACTGCATTTTACTTCTGTCGGCATATGCCTCACCTCCTACGGCTATCCTTCACTGCTGAAGAGGGGTTTATACGTGGAAAGAACAATCTATCAGGAAGGAATTGGGAGAATGAAAAGAAGCCGCCTTGTCATTATTACAGGAGGTACAGGCGCGCTCGGCGCGGCATTGGCTAAGCTCCACCTTGAAGCGGGCGATGTGGTTGTGATTACCGGTCGCAACGAGGATCGTCTCAAAGAGTGGCGTGATGCAAGCACGTCTGCTTTGCACATCTATCGGCTTGACGTAACGGATTATGAAGCCGTCAAGGCATTTTGCGCCTGGGTTCAAATCCGTTTCGGCCGCTGCGATGTGCTGTATAACAATGCCGGGACCGCCGTTTTCAAACCGTTTCTCGAAATGAACCCAGGTGAGCTGGCAGAGACGATGCAAACGAATGTAGACGGCGTGCTGTATATGACCCGCGCATTTTTGCCAATGATGCTGCGTCAGTCGAGTGGTCATTTGGTCAACATCGCCTCGATGGCCGGACACGTCGCTACGGCCAAAGCAGCGGTTTACGCAGCCTCCAAAGCAGCGGTGATTCGCTTCAGTGAAGGTCTTCGGCATGAGTTGGCCGGAACTGGCGTTCATGTCACATGTGTCATGCCGGGTCCGATTGACACACCGTTTTTGGATAAAGCTGATCAAACCGGTCGGTATCGGCAAAAAGTAGCGTCGTACCTGCTTTCCCCGGAACAAACGGCCCGGGCGATCATCCTGGCGGTAAACAAAAAGCAGCCTGAGCTCCAGCTTCCCTGGAAACTCAAACTGCTTGCTGCCATATACATGGCACTTCCTGCAAAAGCAAAAGGCTGGCTTTCCCCCTTACTCAATCGTAAGTAAGCACCTAGCGAAGCGCCCGGAACGATAGCACACCCACCACCAGGCAAGCAATGGCAGAGGCGGCGAACAAGCCCGATACGCCAGTGATCGGAATGAGCATGCCAGAAACGGCAGCCCCGCAAGGCATCCCCAGCCCCGTAATCGTTCGTACGGAAGTGAATACACGGCCAAGCATATGAGAAGGCACATTGTTTTGCAAAAAAGTGCGGTAAAGCGCTCCATATGGGGCAAACACAAATCCGGCGATCCCCATCGCAAGGATGGCAATCCAGAGCTGGTTGGAAAATGCCAGGGGAAAAGTAGCCACTCCCCACAGGACAATGATGCCGGACAGCGTGCCTCCCAGCGCATATGGCCATTTGATCATGGAAAAAAGCAATGTTCCCGCAAGTGAGCCTGCTGCAAGGGCTGACCACAATACGCCCAGCGATTCAGCCCCTCCCTCCATTCCGTGGACAAACAGAGGCAAAGCCACTTCAATCGGCCCGTACGCCATATTAAAAAAGAGCGTAACGAAAATCAGCACTAGCAGCAGTCGATTGGTCCCCATATAAACGTACCCCGTTTTCAGATCCGCAAGCAGGGAGGACAATCGGTTCCCCTGCTTCTGCTCTTGCGTTGGCGGATTCTCCAACGGTCGTAGCTGCAATCGCCAAAAACAGATGGCGCACACAAAAAAGCTGATGCCGTTCACCAGCAAAACCGCATGCTCCCCGATCCAGGCGATCAACATCCCTGCAAGTGCGGGCCCACAAAGATAAATGATTTGCCATTGCGCCTCCATCATGCTGTTCGCTTTCGTCAGCAGTGTCTTGTCCGTGACGAATTGGGGCAGCATGACTGCGGCCCCATGGGTACTAATCGGCGACAGCATCCCCGCGATCCCCACAAGCAGATAGACCCAAAAAAGCGTCACCTTGTCGCTTCCGAACAACACCGCCAGCAGTAGAAACAGGCAACCACGCAAAACGTTATCGACAATCATCAATTTTTTGCGGTCCAGCCGATCCAATAGAACGCCAGCAATCAGTCCTGCAATCAGCCCGGGAACCATATAGGTAAAAATGATGCTGCCCATCGCAACTGAAGAGCCTGTTTTTTTCATCATATACCACGTCAAACCCATCCAGCCGAATTGGTCGCCTAGTCCTGATAAAAACAGACCAGTATAATACCAGCGAAATCCAGATTGCTTCAAAATCGTCAGCACGCCCACAACTCCCAATTAAAATACTTTCGATATATTTATGTATGTTTTATTTTACCAAAAAAACCCCTCAACGAGAAGAGGGATTTTTACTTACTGGTCAAACCGAGGCTGCTTTTTTGACCGAGGTGGCAGATGATGATTTGCGTGAAGCTCTGCCGGCAAAAAAGACGCCACCCGATATACAAACCAAGCCGACAAGCAAATTCCAGTGAACTGCCTCATCTAATAGCGCATACCCCCACAGAATCGCCGTGACTGGCACGAGGTAGGTAACCATCGACGTAAACTCGGCTCCGCCTTTTTGAATCAGCATGTAATACAGCACATAGGCGAATCCGGAGCCAAACATGCCAAGGCCGCAAAGCGCCAACAGCGACTGGGGCATGAAAACGGCAGACCAATTGATCTCTTCTGTGCCCAAGGCAAGCACGGAGGATACGATCGCACTGAAGAGCAAGGTAAAGAGGCTCACTTGAATGGAAGAAAGGTTGCTCAAATATTTCTTGGCCAGATGAGCGGCGAACCCGTAGCAGGTCGTAGCAGCAATCATCCCGAAAAATCCGAGCAAGTCAATCGAAATGATGCTGACCGTATTCAAATCCAACAAAATCAGAATCCCCACAAAGCCCAGACCAATCCCGATCCATTGCGCAGGAGACGATTTCATCCGGAAAAACAGCAAGCCTATAAGCATCGTCCAGAGTGGCGTTGTCGCATTCAGAACAGAGGTCACGCTGCTCGTCAGATGCTGCTCGCTCATCGTAATCAGTCCCCATGGGATCGCCATATTCAAACACCCCGTGGCAATGAGCGGAATCCATGGCAGCTTACGGAGATCAGCCCAATCCCGCTTGATAACCATGATCACAAACAAGACCGCAAGCCCGACAAGCGAGCGCAGCATAACGACCGTCCAAGGCTGTACGGCTGTCAGCAATATTTTGATGAAAAAAAAGGATGCACCCCAGATCAAACTCAGCAAAATGAGGTTCATATAAGCGCTGCGAGGCATCATACCCCCTACTTTCCTATCGAATCGTCATTTTCTAATCGTAGCACATGGAAAGGGAAGGATTGATGAAAAAAACGAATAAGCATCATCAGTATTTTGAATCATTGGTGAATTCAAGAAAATGCGGCTTTCATTCCGGGATATTCGCCGGATGGAGGAGCATCCGTCCTAGCAGCTGGCTGTACGAAAGAAATCAGGGCTGACCGTCTCGCTAAACGGAGATTGACGGCCACGAATCGAGGTGGATCGAGTTGACCGAGCAAATTCGATCCCGGGTCAACGCAAACTGGATCGCTTCGATAACATGGCGATTGGATATGCGCTGTCCTGCCTTCACTTCCCGCTCCCGTTTCCATTCCTCGGAAAGCGGTGAGACATTGTCGAAATCAGGTGGATACACCGCAATCACCCGAATTCCCTCCGATTTCATGCGATGCCGCAAACGATCGGTAAAGCCCGCTTGTGCATGCTTGGCGGCATGATACGCTTCGTGCGCCGCCTCATGCTGGAGGTTCAACACACCGCAAACCGAAATCATATTGACGATATCAGCCTCTCTGGAGTTGCGCAGCAATGGCAGGAAATGGCGCGTCATCACTGTCGTTCCGACAGCAGCCGAGTTAATCGTCTCGCTGATTGCCTCATCGCTGGCCGATTCCAAATCTCCCGACAGCCAATTGGCACCATTGTTAACGAGAATGTCCACATGCCCGCTTTGGGCTGCTACCGCGTCAGCAAATGCACGGATTTGCTCTGGCTTGCAAAGATCTACTGGGTAGACAAACGGCTTGTGTCCTGAGTTTTGCTCGACGAGCTTCTGCGTTTCCTCGAGCTTGTCGACATTGCGAGCACATAAAAATAATTCCGCCCCTTCTTTGGCAAAACAGATCGCCATCGCTCTGCCTAGCCCCCTCCCTGCTCCGGTTATGACGATTTTTTTCCCTATAAGTTCCATCGCTATTCCCCCTGGTTTAACCCGACAGGCTCGGATTCGTGCTTACTGGAAGAATAACCCCTTTACAGAATATTATCAATTAAAATATTTAATAAGTATACACAAAATAAAGAACGCCCAGCAAAGCGCCGAGCGTTCTTATTGCAATTATGAGGTTTTCCACTTCGCCAGCTCAGATTGAAACTTGTCATTCAGTACACGAATGTATGTACCTTTCATTCCCAGCGAACGGGATTCCAATACGCCTGCGCTTGCCAGCTTGCGCAGAGCGTTGACGATCACCGAACGGGTCAGCCCCGCTTGATCAGCCAATTGGCTCGCGACCAGCAAGCCTTCTTTTGCATCGAGATGCTCCATAATTTTTTCGATGGCAATCTGTTCGCTGTAGGACAGAGAGGACAGCGCAATTTTGGCAAACGTTTTGTCGCGCACTTCGTTTTCGATTTGCTCCGTACGATGGCGAACAATTTTCATCCCGATCACAGTGGCACCGATTTCTGCGAGAATCAGGTCTTCTGTTTCAAAGCTTCCATATGCACGCAGCAACACGAGGGTACCCAAGCGGCTGCCTGCAGCGTTGATCGGAACAATCGTCGTCATCATTTGCGGGACCAAGCTGGACCATTCCGCCGGCACCATTGAGAACGGGCTTGTCACACCTTCATTGGCGACAGAGGTATTGATTGACAACAGCTTCTGGTTGTAATCCTCAGGCAGCAGACTGCTGAAGCGTCCTTCCTCATGCAGCGAAAATTCCTGGGAAAAGCCGCTTCCCAACACGGACCCATCCACTGTAATGATGTATACGTTGCAGCTGATCACCTCTGACAGCAAGCGCGCGATCTCCTGGTAACTGACCCCGCTTCCCCCCATTGTTTTTTGAAGCATGGCATTGATTTGTCTTGTTTTCATTAAAAGGTTCATGAACGATTTCCTCCTGAATGGTTTCTTATAGCAGCAGTATTGTCAGAAAAATGGAAACTGATACATCGGGAGGAAATTTTTGTTGCAAAAAAAAGAGCAACCGATTATGAACTCGGTCACTCTCTTGCTTTGGGTTATAGACTTCGTTGAATCAAGTTATCAATGATTGCGCTGATCTCCTGCGTGGAGCGGTTGCGGTCAGCAGCCGTCAGCTCGAATCTGGCGTAGCGCTCATCCATGTTAAACGCCTCCTCCAACGCTCCGAGGAAGCCGCGAGCCCGCTTGTCGATTTCGAGCAGGACTTCCAAGCCGTTTTCCTTCAGGAAGAAAATCACTTCCAGCTCTTCAAGCCGACCACGGTATTTGCCCGTCGGACGGAACTCGAACTCCTGTACAAACGGATAGGTCCGGCCCAGGCGACGATTGTACTCACAGTCCACCTTGTACATTTTGAAGCCGGCGTCATTTACTGCATCCAGCACCTTGGCCATCATCGGATGCGGGCGAACCTCGATAAAGTCGGAATCCCCCGGATCGATCGCGTTTTTGATATCCAACCCCGTGCGCAGATAAACTGGCTGTCTGCCCATTGTCAGCGGTGTTTCATACGGAAGCGGAAGGGAGAACGGGATGACCTTCTGCTCTTGCGGCTGCAGGGTAAAGCGCTCTGTGAGGCGATGCTTCAAGAGAATGCATTCTTCCTTGTACTTGGTGTCATCCTTCTCCCGTTCATAATGGGTCACGACATACATGTAAATTTCATCGACTTCCTGGGCAATGTCCCCACCGTTTACGAACACTTCCCCCTGAAC
>JBLNEJ010000063.1:0-13243 GCA_050262535.1 Clostridia bacterium | reverse complement strand
CCAAAGCAAAAACACCTCCAAGATTATCCCCATATCTTACGACATGGTTTCATTCTCTTGAAGGTGTTTTGATTTGTCTCACATTACGGGGTCAGTCCCGGGACTGCCCCTTCTGTCGAGCTTTTCACTGCTATTATTCCTGAATCGGCTGATTGTCCAGCTGGATATCGTCAATTGCCCAGAACCAGTTGTTCACGGCCTTGAACATTCTCCATTGAATGTTCATCGATTTGGCCCCTTCCGGAACCTTGATTTCACGGACCTCATACGTGTTCATTCGATCCACGCCTTGATTGTCTGCGCTTTGTGTTCCATTGTAGACGAGCAGGGTCTGCTTTTCGCCGTTGTCAAACGCAACCTCAACCATAGCAGTCTGGTCACCCTCCTGACGATAGTGCGAGGCAAAACCAAGGTACAGCGATTCTCCTCCCGCCACTTCGATGTCTGGCGAAATCAGGGTGCTGTCGAACTGACCTTTGGAGGCAGGCGAACCGTAGTCGTCCCATTCATCCGGGTCGGCAACCGCTACAACGCCGCTTGCAAGATCGAACGTTTCGCGCAGCTGCTTGTCAGCGGATGTCCAGAACTCTTTTGTCGCAAAGCTCCAGCCTTGCCATTCGGTCGTTCCTTGTGGCATGTCTTCGTTTGTCTCAACGCGCCAGCCTTTTGGCGGTGTATGGGTAAAGCCGAGCACCGATTGCGGGATCGATTCGTCAACGGCTGGCTTCAAATCCGGCTGCAGCCCGTCGAAGTTTTCGCCCAAGAGCATGTTGGCATACACAGCCACTTTTCTGGTTTGTACAAAATTCCCCGTCTTAGCGGTAATCGTCACTTCTTCTTTACCGGTAAAGCCTTCTGGCGGCACAACCTCCAGGCTGATCGTTTTTTCCTTGTTGCCTGCCAGGCTGATCGTCTTCTTGCTGCCTCCCTTGATCGTCCAGCCTTTCGGTGCTTTTACCTCCAGACGAACGGTCACTTTCTTGTCCGCATGGTTTTCCAAGATTGCTTCAAGCAGGGAAGCACCTGCTGCCTGCTTCGTCGAAGCGGTCAGGACAACCGGCTGTGTCTGTGCATCTGCGTGCAGGTTTTTCTTGCTGACATTGCCAAAGGAATCGATCGCTTGCACCTCGATATCATAGTTGCTGCCTGGCTTCAGGCCGCCCATTACGAATGACAGCTTTTTCGGCACCGGGTCGAGATAAAATTCGGAAAATGCCTCCATTTCACTGTCTACCTTGTCCGTTTCTTTGTTGATCGCACGGATTTTGTAGGAGTGCACCATCAGGTTGTCAACAGCCTGCGTAAATTCGATCGGCACGCTCGTTGTCGTGGCGTCCTCTGCCTTGACTTTCAGCGAGGCATTTTTCAGGAAACGTGGAGATTGTTTGTCACGATCTTCCGTATACACAAAATCTTCTTTATCGGCTGGAACCTTCACGACCCAGGAATCGCCCGTCCACTTGTTGTTGTGGAAATCGCGGCGATTGATCACCACTTCATCATCGTAAACCTCTACCAAAAGCCCCTGCTGAATGTTGCCGGCACCCTCCGGAATGTTTCCTTGCACCTTTCCTCCCTCTACTTCCATGTACGCGTTCGAGGCGGTACCGACGGAAGTGAAGTCGCGCTGGTGGATGCTGCGTGGATCGTCCAGCGGATAGTGGGAATGACCGGAGAATGTGATAATTTGCGGATAATCGTCAAGCGTGTCATACAGCAGCTCTGCATTGTCTTGCGTTCCCCATTCCTTGCTGCCATAAACCGTATCCTTGATATGCTGATGGAGGAACACGAAAATCGGTTTTTTCGGGTCGTCCTTCGCCGCCTCTTTCAGTTGCTCGTTCAGCCACTCGATTTGTTTGACAGAGTAATGACCATGCGTTTTGCCTTCTTCCGGGCTGAGCATGATAAAATGATAGCCCTTCACGACCTCATGATAATAGATGGACTTTTTGTTCATTTTCTCCAAAAAGCGTTCCTGGGCTTCTTCCACGCTCAATCCATTCCAGTAATCGTGGTTCCCCATGGAAAACAGCGATACCGCCTGCTCCTGCTCATAGTCTTTGTACATGGACAGGAACCGGTCATATTCCTCTTCATACCCGTTGTTGGTCAAGTCTCCGACAAACGCAAACGCATCCTGCTGGGGAGCAAGCTTTTTCATTTGCTCAAGGGCCGTTTTGAACTTGTCCAGGTCAGCCGTTCCGCTTGCATTGATATGAATATCGCTCATCACAGGGAAAACCAACTCCGGACGTCCCTTGCTCGGCTTCGTTGCTTTTTTTGGCTGAACCTCTTCACCGTAAATGCTGCCGGGTGCAAGCAAGCTGGCACCAAGCACTGCAGTCGCCGCAATTTTCGTGAAAAATCTGCTGTTTGACATGATAGTCCTCCTTGTCGTTGTTCTCTTTTCGAACCTGTGTCCGGTGGAAAAATCTCAAGCTTCCCCACCGATCCTTGCCTGCTCCAATGACGGTTTCAGTTGTTTTTGTTGTATTTTGTTATGATTTTAGCTTACTGGAATATTATTAATCGCTTATAAATCCCATGCGAATGTCTTGTAAATAAATACCGCCTGTTCTTGCCACATCCGCTGCCTTTTCTTAACTTGGGCATAAAAAAAGAAGCACCCTCGCTCCCGGATCGGGTTGAGAGTGCTTCATTCCGCTTTTTGTTTTTTGCCACTAAAAAAAGTAAACGACAGTGCCTACGCAAGCTGCCGTTTACTTTACATATGTATGGTGCCGGTGAAGGGACTTGAACCCCCACGGTTTCCCTCACGATTTTGAGTCGCGCGCGTCTGCCATTCCGCCACACCGGCTTATGAAAAAATGGTCGGGAAGACAGGATTTGAACCTGCGGCCCCTTGCTCCCGAAGCAAGTACTCTACCAAGCTGAGCTACTTCCCGATTTGAATCAAAGAGAGCTGTAAGCTGAGAATCTCACTTATTGGAAATCATGGCGTGCCCTGAGAGATTCGAACTCCCGACCTTTTGATTCGTAGTCAAACGCTCTATCCAGCTGAGCTAAGGGCACATCTTGTAACAACAATAGATATCCTAACATGTTCACTTTTAAAAGGCAAGGGGATGTTTGGATTTTCCATACGTTTTTTCACGTCGAAGCATTGATTGTTCGTTTTCTGTCTTGTCTGACAAAAAGAAACGGTTTCATACGGCAACTGAGTCAAGCAGCGGGTGATTGCTGATCATGCAGTCGCTGATATGGATATCTACTATAATAAGGAAATTGCGTCCCAGGTCTGGATTTTCCACATGGCAAAACGGTGTGGCTTCCTCCCGGGTACTTTCTGTTTACGGAGCTGGCTATTCCCGAACACGCACCTGCACCTCTCCAACACCTTCGCTTTACCCGCTAGTCCTCTTTCGACCTTTTACTAGATGCTGGCAGCTTTTTCCTTTATTTTTTCCTCTTGTATAAATGAAACTTAATATTGACGCAGACAGCTTTTAGCCATTATGATAAGAGTGCTAAACATTTGATAATGATTATCATTACGACCGATTGAAGGGGGTCATCTCATTGATTATACGCAGCTTTCTGATTCTCTGCCTGTTGCTCCTGCAGCCCCTCACCGCTTTCGCCTATTCGTACGGTGATCCCAATAAAGAAGAGATTGCAGAAACGTACAAGGAAATTGCCGCACACCTGGAAAAAAGCCCGGTCGATTGGGCTGGAGCACTTTCCGCCTACGACAGCCGCAAAGCGGAAATTGCGCTCGAATTCGGCAAGGCGACCGCTGATACAATCCAGACCAATTTCGATAACAAGCAGAAGGATTTGGTGCTACATAATTATCGGGCCGTGCTTGTGAAAAACGTGGAACGCCGTCTGAAATCGGCTGAAAAAGAATTCGCAGATTATGCCAAAGCGAAGCTGATGCTCGCCAAGGGACGTGGAACGTTTGCCGTACTGGATTCAGCTGTTGGCGACGCCGCTTCCAAAAAGGTGTATGACGCATTCGATAAAGCGCTGACCGCCCTCGGCAATCCCGGTCTGTTCGGGGTCGGCGTCGTTCCTGCGAACAAGCAGGAGTTTCAAGCGCAAACCAATGTCATCATTAGTACGATAAAGCCGTTGTTTGCCATCAAAGCTGCTGCTCCCGCACAGCCAAAACCGGCGGCAGCCAAGCCCGCTTCTGCTACTCAGCCTGCCAAGCCCGCGGAGAACAAGCCTGCTCAACCGCAGGCAACTAAGCCCGCTGTCCAGCAGCCGGCAAAGGCGAATCCGGAACAGCCGGCAACACAGCCTGCTTCCGCTGTTCCCGCAGCTCAACAGGCGATTGCAGTACCTGCGCCAAACACCCAGTCTGCGACTCAACCGCAGCAGACTACAGGAGCGGCGCAACCGACAAGCAGCGAAACCGCTGCGACTGCTGACAGCTCTCAAGAAGCTTCAGCGCAACCGGATGCCGCTTCCGCATCAGCCGAGCAGCCTTCATCTGCTCCTGGTGAATCAAAAGTCAATCCACTCGTCACTGTCAGCGTGATCGGGGCGATCCTGCTGATTGCGGGCGGCGCTTTCTGGTTCGGCAAGCGCAAAGGTCTTCTCTAGAACTCATTTGTTTACCAATACAGTAAGGGGTGTCACTATTTTATGAAAAAACTGATCCTTTCCTCCATCGCCGCAACATTGCTATTAAGTCCGGTAGCTGCTTATGCAGATAGCGCAGCAGCGCCAGCGGCTGCAGCAGCTTCCCAATTCCAGCTCTCGTCCGATACGTCCATTCAGAAAGCGGATGTCCAGGCATTCGCGGCGATCAAGGAGCAGTTTTCGGCCCAGCAAGTCGACTTGGCCAAGGTCAAAGCTGATTATGAAAAACACTTCCAGGCAAAAGTAAAGGCGCTCATTCCAGATACCGACGCGCTGATCGTCTCCGTGCTTGATGGCGCGGCAGCAGGAAAATTCTCCGCCGCCCAGGCCAAGCAGGCGGTTGATAAAGGACTGCAAGGCTATTTCTATGCCGAAATCGGCAATTTAACCAAAACCGTTGCAAAGAATGCGCTGCTCGAAGGCAAAAAGGACGCGGCAAAAGCGGCGCTTGAACAAGCGATTGAGCTATATGCGGGCACCCTGCAGGCAACCGTGGAAAAACGCGATCTTTCTTACGGCACCAACATGAAGGAGCAGCTCGCGACAATCGTCGTGCCTGGCCTGCAAGCAGCCGTAGAAAAAGGCGACGTCCTTTCCTTTAACGTATTTCGCCAAATGTTCGATAAAACGTTGATCAAAACATTCCATTTGGGCGTGCTCACCTACGCCAAGAAAGTGCCGGAAACCGCCAAAACCGACCTAGAAGGCGCAAAAGTCGGCATCACCGAAGGCTATTTCTTTTATCTGCCGATCTACAACTCCATGAGCGGCGGACACAAGGCTTCCGCGGATGCCATCAAGGCTGCCTTCGAATCAGGCGACGCAGGCAAAGTCAGCGAAGCCGCGATCAAGGATGCGTTCCTGAAAACGTTGACCGCCAAAATCTCGGGCTACGCGAGCAAGGTGCTAGTGACCGATTTCAGCAAAAAAGCGGATGCCGAGAATGCGCAGGAGATGGCCATGGAAGGAAACATGTTCATCAGCGCGGCAGAGGTTCAACTGAAAGAACGCCTGGGTGAGGCTGGGTTCGCCAACTTAACTGCCCAGGCGCAAAAATACTATGAAGCGGTCATTGCCGGCGACAAGGCCAGGGCGGAAGCAGCCATTCTACCGGTGCTGAAAGCGCTAGGCTCGCAAAACGGGATCGTCTTTACCATCGGTGCAGCTTCCTTGGCTGTAGACGGCAAAACCGTCAAAATTGACGCACCTTCCTATGTCCAAAACGGACGGACACTGGTCCCTGCCCGCGCACTTGCCGAAGCATTGGGTGGTACCATCCGTTCAGAAAAAGCTGGTACAACCACCAAAATCGTGATCGAAAAAGACGGCACTACCGTCGATTTCACCATCGGCGATACGATCGTGAACAAGGACGGCAAGCCACTGGTTACACGCTTCGATCAACCCGCTTTGATCAAAGCAGGCCGTACCTTCATTCCACTGCGCGCCGTATCACAAGTTTTCGGACAAAAAGTGTTCTTCGACGCTGCTTCGAAAACCGTCATCGTGTTGAACTAATCTTACGCAAAAATGAGCAAGCGGACCTCTTCTGTGATAAAGAGAGGTCATCTTGCCTGTATGGAGGGAATCTAGGTGGATTTACAGGCATTTCTGATCACCTTGCGCGAAGCATTTGAGGCATTATTGATCATCGGGATTATCATCAGCTATTTGAATCGGGTCAACGCCTCCAAGTGGAACAAGTGGGTCTGGACCGGTTCAGCGCTTGCCTTGGTCGTCAGTTTTCTCGTCGCCCTGCTGTTCCAGGTGGTGCTGACCGGCTTTGCCACGATGGCCAGCCAGAACTTCATGCGGATGGGAATGCTGTTTGCCTCCTCCTTCCTGCTGACGCATATGGCCATCTGGATGAGCGCCCAGCAAAAGGACATTCGCGGAGACATGCAAAACAAGCTGGATAAAATCCTGACGGCTGGCAGCGCTGCCAACCTGATTGTCCACTCCTTTCTCGTCACATTGCGGGAAGGCGTGGAGACGGTATTCTTTTTCGCCGCCATCAGCGGCGGCGATATCCAGAAGGCGATCACAAGCTGGGGTGCTCTTGGCGGTTTGATCGTCGCATGTGTTTTGGCCTATTTGTTCTTCAACAGCAGCAAGCGTTTTTCACTCAAGACGTTCTTTACAGTGACGAAGGTGCTGATTTTAATTATCGCTGCCGGGCTGTTTTCATCGGGGATCGGCGTCATCCAGGATCACAAATTGATTGGCAGCGTGTATGAAACGCCATCGGGTGAAATCGGTGAGCTGTACAATCTGGCCTTCCTGCTTCCCGAGCATCCGGTCGACGAGAAGCACTACATGCGGGATACAGGGAAAACGCCGCTCTTGAGCGGTGAAGTCGGGATCTTCCTTAAAGCGATGTTCGGCTACACCCACAATCCTTCCGTTGAAGAGTTTGCCGGATATTGGCTCTACTATATCGCTATCTTTTTCCTGATCCGGTGGAGGGCAGTGGCCGGGAACCGCAAAAAGCTTGACCCTGCCGCAAATCCACCAGCAGCATAGGCTGATTCGAAAAGCTATAGCCGTGGCATGTGCCACGGCTTCGTCCATTTTTGATAAGGAGTGGCGTCATGCAACCCAAGCGTACCATTTCTATTTCTGTCGACTTGCTCCTTCTGCTGTTGCTTGCTGTCGCACTTTTCCTGTATCGCCTGCCCTACGCCGGAATCTTCGCGGAGAGCTGGGATTCGGTCGATTTTGCTCTGGCTCTTGAGCGATACGATATATTTGACATGCAGCCGCATTTTCCGGGGTACCCGCTTTATATTTTGCTCGCAAAAGCACTGCTTCCGCTGACGGCGGACCCGGTGCTGGCGCTTACCTGGCTTGCGGCAGCGACAGGCAGCCTGTCGCTTTTTCCCTTTTATGTGATTGCCAAAGAAATGATCGTATCCCGGCTTGGCACATGGTTTGCGGTGCTGCTGTTTGCGGCAAGCCCCTTGCTGGCGCTTGCCTCTGTGCAGCCAATGTCGGAGACGCTCGGGCTGTTCGCGGTACTGACTCTGGAAGCCTTTGTGATTCGGGCCGTCACCCGTTCAAAATCAAATCAGCTCGGCGCAACCTGCATCGGTGCCACTCTGTTCGCTGCCTTGCTCGGTGTGCGCATCTCTTATTTTGCAGTTGGCTTTGTGCTGCTGTTGCCTCTCCTCTTGCTGTACCGACAACGAAAAGCAATGGCGGGCTTCCTACTCGAGCTCATCATCATCGGCTGCGTGTTTCTCGCAGCGCTTGCTGCATGGCTCCTCCCAACTGCCGCAACGGAGGGTGGACTTGGACCGTTTCTTGCGCTTGGCACCGCGTTTACATCCGGCCACTTTTCCGATTGGGGCGGCACCAGTCTTACCAGCGGAATGAGCGGATGGCAGCTTATGAACATATGGGTGGCAGATCGCATGCTTGCCAACGGCTTGCTCGGGATCGCCTCGCTTTCGGCAACTACCCGGTACAATCTGCTTCTCGCGTGCTTGCTTATCGTGCTGCTGCTCGCAGGCGTGCTCTCGTCCCGATTGCGCTCGCTTGCGGCAAGGCCGAAGCTCACGTTCCTGTTGCTGGCAACCGTCCCGTACCTGCTCTGGATGCTGCTTGGACAAAACAGCGAAAAAGCGCGCCACCTGCTGCCGTTGCTTCCCTGGCTGTTCATCCTGATCGGGCTGGGCCTTGACACGCTACGGGATCGCGCAAACCGCAGCTTTTCCCGGTTCAAGCTGCGATATGGCTTACTCTTGGCTGTCGTAGCAACAGTCACGCTGGCTCCGCTTTCCCTGCGCCAGGCAGAGGTGCTGGCATCTCATCTGACACCCCCTCCCGCATTGCAGCTCGTGGACTACGTGCGCCAGCACTACCCGGCACAAGGCACGCTCACCTATACGTGGGAGGAGCAGCGGCTGTTTCAATACTATGCGCCGGACTATGAGACAGAGCGGCTCAAAAGCGCGGACTATTTCGTGCAATCCGTGCTTCTGCAAAGCGGGACCCATCCGTACATGCTGTTGACCAATGCCGTGCTGGACGGGTTTGGTCCCGAGTATCCGCTCCGGCAGCAGGTACGTGAAGTGGCTCGCTTCTCAGCCGATCCGTTTCTGTACCCGACCTACCATACCGTTATCCTTTATGAACTGCCGGCACAAACGATCGAGCAGATGCGGGAGCAAAAATAAGACGGCCAGGGATAAGCCCTAGGCCGTCTGTATGTTTTGCCTTGCTGTGAGATATGGCTCCAACCGCCGGGCAACGTCGCCTCCGCTGATCACCACCGCCTCGATCCCCGGTCCGTAGCCGACACCAGCCCCTGCCAAATACAATCCCTGAATCGGTGCCTTGGCATACGGAAAAGGCTGATCCTCTCCTTTGAGCGGTTTGCTGCTGTAAACCGATCCTTCATGCGTTTGCAAGTAATGCTGCATCGTTTTGGACGTCGCTACCTCAGAAAACAAGATCGCCTCCGCTGCCTTCGGGTCAATCTCCTGCAGAAGCTTGCGGCACAGTGCGTCGACCTCCGCCTTCGCCGCAGCGTACGCCTCGGCTGACATGGCTTTCAGTCGGCTTGCTTCTGCCTTGTGCATGATGTTGAGATGGATTGTTCCCTTTCCGGCAGGAGCAAGGGACGGATCAAGCGCCGATGCCGAATGAATCCCGATCCCTTTCACTTCTACGCCAAATCCGTTTAGCCGGATCGGTTTCGAAAGTGTGTAATGCAGCAGGTGTGATGAAGCAAACACGCAATCGATTGCAGCCGTCCAGACGATCAGGGAAGTGGATGGCTCAAGCCTCTTGACCTTATCCCGGTACGCTTCCGGCAGCTTGTCGCCCCCAACCAATCGTTCATAGGTGACACGAGGGTCAACATTGGAGATGACGACCGGAGCGTAGTAAGCGCCTTTTTTGGTCAAAACGCCCTTCACCTTGTGATCTTCCACGATTATTTCGCTAACCGGGGTCGAAAGCAGCGCGTTTCCGCCATACTCGCGCAGTTTTTCCACAAGTGCTTGGGCAAGCTTGCCGCTGCCTCCCACCGGACGGAAGCCGCCCACGATGAAATACCCCATAAGCGGGAGCATTGATTCGGCCCGGGTCGCTTCCCCTTCGTCGCCTACATAGCCCGTAAGCATCGACATCTGGGCACGCAGCTGCGCATTCCGGGTAAACGGATCGAGGAATTCCCCCCACGTTTTCCCTGCATTGCGCAAAAACTCAGGGTAGTTCTCGGCAAACCGGTTCATCTCCTCGGCTGTTTCCGGCTGCTGCGGTACCAACCGATTCTCGCCAAAAACGGAGTACATCCCTTCAAAACACGCCCGAATCTCCGCAAACAACCCGCGTATCCCTGCTTCTTCCTGGGGAAACTCTCGGATCAGCTGGTCACGCCAGGCAGTAAAATCATCCGGAATAACCGTCGTATGATCTGCCGTTCGGTACTCATACGTATTCTTTTTCCAGGCAAGCTGCTTGGTCAGTCCATGGCGCTTCAGCAAATGATTCACCGGTCCCTGCTCTCCCAAGCCGCTGATCGATTCGACGCCAGCCTCGAATTGGAAGCCGCCTTTGCGCGGATAGGTAGAACAGGCTCCACCGGCAAGGTAATGCTGCTCGACCACGAGTACCTTGGCACCTTTTGCCGCGGCTTCAACCGCAGCGGTCAAACCGCCGATCCCCGATCCGACCACGATCACATCGTAATGGTTCGGCAGTTCGGGCGAGACGGGAGCAAACTCTGGCTCCCAACGCAATTCGGCCGGTTCCTGTTGCTTCATGCTTTCCAAAAAGCGTTGCTGCATGCGCCGCGGCAACACCGCATTGGCGACGATCCCCGGCACAACCCACAGGTTGGTTAACAGTGTCCCCACTCCGGTTGAAAGCATTCCGCCTGCCGTTAACCCGGCAAACAAGGCCGACAGTGTGAAGCAAGCAGCCCATACCAGTGTTAAGCGGTAGTTGATGGTCTGAAACAAGGGATGCTTCCAAACCGCAGGCGGAGCCACTTCCTTCGCATACTGTACCGTAAACAGCTCTCCGGCGAACACCGATACAATGGTCGTTGTAGCCAAGATCACATACGTCGTCACCTGTCCATATTGCAGAATTGTGGTTTGTGGATTGACTAGGGTCATCACCATGGCCACAAGAAAGTAAGCCGTATTGATCAACGTCAGCGTCTTGAGTGCTTTTTGGCGAACCTGACTGTACAGCATTATGGCCACAAGAAACAATGCGATCGACAAGCCAAGCATTTTTGGTGGAATAAACAATGCGGCTGCCAACGGAATAAAATCGCGGAAGATCGACCAAATCGTTTTCATCCTTCATTCCCCGCTTCCATGATTTTCATAGCTACACGTTACCATACCGACCGCCGGTTTGTAAAGAGATTGACAAACCGACGGTCGGATTGTAGTATGAGGAAAATGTGACGAGTATGATCAGGAAAGGAATTCCGCCATGCAACAAGCGAACCCTAGTACAACCTTCCAGCTGCTGCTTTCCACGACAGAACAAACGATTCAGGAGCTGGGCTGCAAAAAAACAACCCTGCAGGAAATTATCAACCGCACCGGCTTGTCCAAAGGTGCGATCTACCATTATGTCAAAAGCAAGGACGAGCTGCTTGGCCTTGTGCTGCAGCATCGCATGGAGCAAACGAACGCCCGGTTTGATGAGGCTGTCGCTGCCTCTTCTTCGCAGGACATCACCTTGCCGCTTCAGGCGCTGACGGAACAATTCGGTCACATGCTGCTCAATGAGCAGGAGGTTGGCAATCAGATTTTTTTCTATTTGCTCAGCCAGCAGGATAACCCCGAGGTAAAAAAAATACTGGCACAGCATTACGAGAACTCCATTCAATTTTCCGTGCGCTGGATTCAAATCGGCCAACAGAACAACGTGATCCCACCAGAGCTTGATCCTTATCGCACGTCCAAAATGTTCTGGGTCTACCTCCACGGACTGCGCATCCAGCGATTGCTCGCGCCCCATGCGGAAAAGCTCGATCTCCATTCCTTGTTCTCGATGTTCTACCATACGCTGAAAATGGAACAAGCCTGACGCGCATCGTTGCGCTTCAGGCTTGTTTTTTTGTTTTACACCTTATGTGCTGCTGCTTGTGCAGCTAGTTCGTCGCCATCGACCGTTCCCTTGCTTTTGCTATGAAGCAGCAGGAGGTTCAACAGAACGGCTGTAACCGAACCGGTGACGATCCCGTTGGTCATCAGCATTTTAAGCGCATCCGGCAAGTGGTCAAACATTTGCGGAACTGCGGAGGAGCCAAGACCTACGGCGATGCTGCAGGCAGCGATCAGCAGATTCTCGTTTTGGCGCAGATCGACGTGAGACAAAATTGTGATCCCGGAGGCAACCACCATCCCGAACATGGCGACCATCGCGCCGCCCAGCACCGGATTCGGAATCACCGTCGTGAGTGCCGCCAGCTTGGGCAAAAGCCCCAGTGCAACGAGGATGAAACCAGCCCCAAACATGACATCGCGGCTTTTCACTTGTGTCAACGAAACGAGACCGACGTTTTGCGAGAAGCTTGTGTACGGGAACGCATTGAAAATACCGCCAAGCAGAATGGCAACGCCTTCTGCGCGCAAACCGCTGACAATTTGCTGCTCCTTCAGTTCCGTTCCGGTAATTTTGCTCAGGGCAAAGTACGTTCCGGTCGACTCGACCATCCCGATGATGCAGACGATAATCATAGTCACAATCGCAGCAAGATTAAATTGCGGCGTACCGAAGTAGAACGGATGCACAATGCTGACCCACGATGCTTGGCTCACGGCGTCAAAATGGACCATACCCATAAAATAGGCGGCAATCGTTCCGGCGACCAGGCCGACCAGAACGGAGATGGCCCGCAAAAACCCTTTGGAAAAACGGTTAACGAACAAAATGATGGCAAGTGTTCCCAATGCGAGCAATAGGTTGCGGGGTTGCCCGAAATCCGGACTGCCCTGACCGCCCGCCACGTTGTTCATGGCAACAGGAATCAGGGAAAGACCGATGATTGTCACGACCGAACCAATAACGACGGTCGGAAAAAAACGCAGCAATTTTCCAAAAAGCGGCGCAGCCAACGCGACGAATATCCCGGCAACGATGATCGCTCCGTACGCCGTTGGCAAATTCGCGCCAGAAGCAATCGCAATGATCGGCCCGACCGCTGTAAAGGTACAGCCGAGCACAACCGGCAGCTTGATCCCGAAGTAACGAGTTCCCAAAACCTGCATCAGGGTAGCAATCCCGCACGTAAACAGGTCTGCGGCAATCAGATAGGCCATCTGGTCCCCGGTCAGCTTCAGGGCACCACCGATAATCAGTGGTACGACGACGGCACCAGCGTACATCGCCAGGACGTGCTGAAATCCGAGTGTAAAGATTTTTTGTTTGCTTAGCATACGGTTTCCTTCTCCTCTATAAACGTAATGTGTTCGGGAGACATGGATTCAATGCGAGCAAGCGATTCAATACGAACGCCTGCTTCTTCCAACAGTCGGCGTCCTTCCTGGAAGCTCTTCTCAATCACAGCGCCGACCCCGACAAGATGTGCCCCTGCTTGTCCAACGATCTCCTTGAGTCCGACCAGGGCAGCTCCTGTTGCCAGGAAATCATCGAT
>JBLNEJ010000062.1:0-9932 GCA_050262535.1 Clostridia bacterium | reverse complement strand
ACTGCCATCCTGCTTGCACCGTTCCGTGAGCGCAGGCTGATACTAAAATCGTGAATCGCCTGCTGAACAGAAGGCAGCTTCGGCTTCATACTTCCTGAGCTGTCAACGAGCATAACCACCTCCAGCATGCTTTCTTCGCCCATTTCATCGACCATGCCGGCTACCTGCATTCGCTTCTGTGGCTCCAATTGTTCGATTGGCATATCGCCAAGAATGGACTTTAGCTCCTGATTCACCACCTGATGAATCGTTCGAGTCATCGCTTTTCGGGTCAGCATTTGAACGGTATGGGCGAGCTGTGTCGGATAAACAATGTCGCTTAAACCCCCTCCTGCCTGTGCAATATCGTGAATTTCCTTTTCCCCGGGAGCACCGAGCTCCTGTCTTTCCACCACTCCAATCACATTTACCGTAATGCCTTGCTCACGAGCCAACGCCGCAGCAGCAACCGGGCTGATGCCCGAATTGGAGCAGCCATCAGTCACAACGAGAATTTGGCGCAGTTTGCCTGTTCGTTTCATTTTTTCATACCTCCCCGTTCTATTCAGAACTCCGTTACTTTTCTATCAGTATCGACGGGTACGAGTATGTTCATACTTGCAAAACAATTGTCTGCAATACTAACTGACGATCCGCGGTCGCTCCAGCCGCTCCATCCCATGTACGTGGATGGCAGACCATTGCGGAACAAAGCGGTCTACCCTCGCCACCAGCACTGTCATGTCATCAACAATGTTGCCGGCGTGCTGCCGGATCACCTTTTCCAAGAGAAGATCAGCCACCTCCTGCGGATCATCTGTCGCCAGCTCGGAGATGAGTCGCTTCATCCACATCTGGCGGTTCTCGATATGGCGGGGCGCTTCATAAATGCCATCTGACATCATGACCAACAAGTCCCCCGATTTCAATGTACGTGAGACGACGTCTACCTCAATCTCGTCTAAAATCCCTGCCGGCAAATTATTGGCGGTGACTGTGATGACGTCTTTCCCTCGCTTGATGAAGCTGGGTGTGGATCCGATCTTGACAAACCGCGTATGGGCCGTCTGCAAATCAATCAGCGCGAGATCAACGGTTGCGAACATCTCCTCTGTTGAACGCAAAGCCAGCACCGAATTGACGGTCTTGATCGACAGCTTCTCATCGATTCCCGCCCGAAGCAGCTGCTGCAGAATGTCCAATGCAGACTGGCTCTCCTGATAGGCTCGCTCGCCGTTGCCCATTCCGTCGCTGATCGCCAAAGCGAGCTTGCCATTGCCCAAATCCATCGTTTTGAAGCTGTCGCCTGATAACAGCTTCCCGTCTTTCGCCGCCCCTGCCACCCCGATTTCAATTTCATACGTTCGGGCAGATGTGAGGCACATCTTGCAATTGCCATCTGTGAAGGCATCGCATTGCCGTTGTTTCACAACGATATTTTCTCCAAGGATTTCGGTCAGCATCGGTGCGACGATTTTGGCGCATTCATCTCTTCCATAGCAGGTGGGCTGGCTGATCTCAATGTCAACGTTTCCTTCCTCCAGGCTGTGGATATCAACACGCCGAATGGATAGCCCCAACCCTTCAAGCGCCTGGGTGACCTGCTTCTCCTGAAGGCTCAGCTCCAAGCCCTCCCGCTGGATTTCCCTGGCAAAGTCGCTCATTACACGTGAAACCCCTGACAGCTGGTCGGCCACCAGCTTGCGGCTCTCCTGCACCTGACGCTTGAGTCGGTCATATGCCTGATTCCGCTCATACTCCTGCTCAATCATTTCGATTACCTTCTCCGCCTTGACACATCTTCGCTCCCATTCGCGCGGAACGGTCTGGCCCTCCATCGTACCAAATTCATAAACGGTCTCGGTCATCTGTTTCAACGCCTCGTAGGTTGCCTCGGTTTCCCTCTCCCAGCATTGCTCCTTTTTCCAGCAGCGCTGGCAGGTGAACTCACTGACGCGACCGATGAATTCATTAACCTGCCCATCCAACCCCTCCGTTACTGCCGTCTGGGCAAAGCTCTGGGAAAGCTGTGTGAACAAATCCGAAAACTGCTGGATCTTGCCGGCGGTCACATCCCGGATTCGACGCATGTATTCCTGATGGGATTGCAGATTTTCCGGTGTGCCCGGAATAAAACGGGATATTTTTTTCCAGACGACAGAAGGGGTCAGTACAAACAGCAAGATCGCGATGCTGGATTCAACCAGGGACAGATACAGGATATCCTCCGCCCCACCGTAAATGGCCAAGATCGAGGTGCCAATCAAGAGTCCCGTCGATACGCCTACCTTTCCTCCTTCCCGCAGCAATCCAGCCAACAAGCCAGCAAAGGCAAGCAGGTTGATTTGCTGCAGAGCATTGACATTGGCCAAGCTCAAAATCAATCCCGTCACCACACCAACAGCTGCCCCGATCGTTCCACCCCCGCAGAAGGCAAACAGCAGCAGCAGGTAGCGGGACAGCACATGCTCCATGGAAATTCCCTGAACCGACCAGCCAACCGTTCCTGTCATCAGAGAGGCTAGCAAAATCACCAGGCACACAATCTCTTCATTCTTGAGCGGTTCATATGGTTTCGCCAGATGAACGATTGACAGCGACTGGACAAAAATCAACGTGAGCACCATCGCCAGTACCCCTTCGACTGCAATCATCACGAGATTGTAGGTGCTGACCTGGCTGGTAATCATATCGAACAGCACATGGCTGACCAAAACAGTGCCCAGGACGATGAACGGCAATCGCGAAAAATCCTTCCGTCGGAGGCGCCCGGCCAACCGGCAGACGAAAAAAGCAAGTGCAATGCTGAGGACCGCTTCCAGCCCCAATGGAACCGAATGGGTAAAGGCCCCCGCAAGAAGCGCGATCGTGCTGATGAGCAAGCTGTCGCGTTTGAGGAAGTACATCACCATGAAGTAGGGAATGATAAACGGGGAGATTTCTTCCAGGATCAAAGCCCTGCCGAGCAAAAAGCCCATCAGGAGCGGAAGCAGGTGCCATTTCTGCGCAGCCTCAACCATTCGTTCGCCCAATGCAACCCATTTGCTTGATACCGTTTGATTCCATCCATACTGCGTAGCGGAGATCACTTGGTTCTTGCTTGCCATCATTCACGCACCACCCGTTCCTTTTAGAGTAAATGTGAAACTCATTATACGGAGCGGAACTTGTAAATTTTGTCAAACCATTGACGTCTATTCCAAAAATCGTCCGACAAATTGCCCTGCACCCAACAGCACGGCCCCGACAATTTTACAAAAAAACGGTCAGAACGGTTGACCTCGGCATCGGAGGGTATTCGTTCTGACCGTATGTGCAAAAAAATAACCGACGTTTGGCGTTCAACGTCGGCTGTCAGGTGATTCGCGCTTAGCGAAACGGGCTTACTTAATTCATATTCGCCATTTCTCCAAAATGACCTTCCTGCTTTGAAAAGCATTTTTTTGTTTTTCGTCAGCGGCCTCGTCCTTTTTTGTCCATGTTTTTTCGCAGGGAGGATTGGCGGTCTTCGCTGTCCTTCAGGAACCGGTTGATTTTGTCTTCAATGCCCTCGCTGCGCTCGCGGGGATTCCTTCCGGGTTTCGCCGGACGATCCACTGCTTTTTTGATCGACAGACCGATTTTGCCTTCCCTGATGTTGACCACCTTCACGGTGACCGTATCCCCGATTTTGAGATGGTCGTTGACGTCGGTTACGTAAGTGTCGGCAATTTCACTAATGTGAACCAGCCCGGTAACCCCGCCTGGCAGTTCAACAAACGCGCCAAACTTGGTGATGCCGGTCACTTTCCCTTCCAGCTTGCTCCCGATTTGGACAGTCATGCAGACCGATGATCCTCCTTATTTGGAAAATGTACGCCTTACTTTTGATCCGGAATGATGTATATGATTTCGCCAGGCTTTGTCAGATACCAGTGCTTTCGTGCCAATTCAGCCAGGTACTCCTTGTCGTTCAGCCTGCTTGCTTTATAGCTTAACTCTGCTTTCATCTGCTGCTCGGCCTGTGCCGTGATCCGCAGCTGTTCCAGTTGGCTTTCCTTTTCAGCCAACAACCCGCTTTGGAGATAGGCCGTATAGCCCGTCCAGATGGAAAAGACCAACACAAAAAAGAGAAAAATTCGCATTCTGCGCTTTTTGCCTTTGTTGTTTGCGGGTGTCTGATTACTGCTCATCATTGATCCATCCTTGCCAAAGTTTACTCTCGCTTGATCCATTTCCGGATTCGCTGCTTTAATCGTATCCAATTCTTCCCCGAAAATATAGCCATACTTTTCGCCATTTTGCGCAATACCACAAGTAAGGGGTGAAGAAGAAACAGAACAATTTTCCAGATAGTTCGACTGATCATCAGGATTATGGAAAACAAAAATCCGATGATCATCGCGATCACACGGTACACGAACCCGATCGGCTTGACGATCAGCAAGTCCAAAATCCGCATGACGACGCGGTATAACCACTGTGAAAATTTTATCATGGCCAACAGCAATTGAACATAATACTTACTTCCTAGTAAGAAGTAGAGCCAGGCACCTACGATAACGGCAAGATAGACCGGAAAACGGACGATGCCGTCATTGACCTTCACCAGCACGATAAACACCATGCCGACGCTTGCAAGCCAAAAGAACAGATCGCAGAGGAAAATCAGCCAGCGGGGAAATCCGATTTTGCCCCTGAACACCTGATAGGAGTCAAAGCCCATCCCCATCAGAGCTCCGCAAACGCCCATGAAGGCGACGGTCTGCAGCTGGATCGTTATATTCACTTGAACAGCTTACCGAAGAAACCTTTGGAACGATCCCCACCGTGTCCTTGCTCCAAATACGCCATCTCGTGAACCAATCCTTCAATCGCGACTTCGCCGGTCTCCAGACTCAGATTTTTCATGTGAAGATTTTGGCCGCGTATGGTCAAGAAACCCCCCTCGGTTTCCAGCAGGAATTCCTCACTGTCGAAGCTCTCCACATTTTTTACTCCGGAAATCGCCAGACTGCGACGATTGATCATCACGATTTCATGGCGTGTCCGTTTGGTTAGGTCGTTCATGACAAGCCCTCCTACCTGCATCTTCAGTACGCGTCTTGTACATCGTATGGGGAGGGATGTCCGTTTAGAACTGGATAAAAAAAAGACTACCCTTTCAGGTAGTCGTCCTCTTCCTTCTCGTCGCGCGGCACCGGAATTTCACCGATCAGCTTGTAGAGCGATGCAGCCTCTTCCTTGCGCGGATTTTCCTTGATGTCTTCAATTTGCACAACGACACGCTTCTGTCCGAATCGAATCGACAGCGTATCGCCAATCTTCACGTTGCTCGAAGCTTTGGCCGGCCGCTCGTTGATTTCGACACGGCTTTGATCGCAAACGTCTTTGGCAAGCGTGCGTCGTTTAATCAAACGCGACACCTTGAGAAATTTGTCCAATCTCATTGTTTCTTCTCCCCTTACCTTGCTTTTTTCGCCTCTTCCCACCATTTGTCCATCTCGGCCAAATCGGTATCTGCGAAGCTTTTTCCTGCTTCTATTAACTTTTGTTCAATGTATTGAAACCGGTACGTAAACTTGTTGTTGGTCAGGCGAAGCGCTTCTTCCGGTTCAATTTTGTAAAAACGCGCCAGGTTGACCACAGCAAACAGCAAATCGCCCAATTCTCCCGCCCGCTCTTCCGCGGAAGCTTGCTTGACCTCCTGAAACTCTTCCTCTACCTTGCTCATCACGTCAGCGATATTGTCCCAATCGAAGCCGACCTCGGCCGCCTTCTTTTGCAGCTTGTAGGCGTACATCAGGGCGGGCAATTGCGGCGGAATGCCATGAAGCTGTGACAACGTTTCGGGATCAAGGCCTTTGGCAGCTTTTTCGGCTGCCTTCATCTCCTGCCAGGTCGCGAGCGCTTCGTTGGCATCATCGGCGTTTCGTTCGCCGAACACATGCGGATGACGTCGAATCAATTTTTCATTCAAGCCGCAAATCACGTCATCTACCGAAAAATCGCCCGCTTCCGCCGCCATCTGCGAATGAAGCATGACCTGCATCAACAAGTCGCCCAGCTCTTCGCACAGCGCATCCGGGTCATCGTTGTCAATCGCTTCGATGACTTCATACGCCTCTTCGATCAGGTTCTTCCGAATGCTCTCATGCGTCTGCTCACGGTCCCACGGACAGCCGTCCGGGCTGCGCAAGATCGCCACGATTTCGCGAAGACGATCAAACTGTCGATTGAGCACGGCTTCCTCCTGCGTCGGTGGCACATACACGAGACTGAGATTGCCAAAGCCTTGGTGGTGATCCAGCTCATACAGCGGAACCGTCTCGACGTGCTCCATCCCCGTTACCCCGACTGCCGTTACAATGGTGACCGGATGTTCGTCGGAAAATACATCCATCAACGTCAGCTTCACATCTGAGGCAGTGAGCTGGTCATACACCTGTGCGATCACGGTATGCAGCTGTGGATTCACCTGTCCCGCATCCATACGGGTAGCATCCAGCATCGTGAAGCCTTCAATCGGGTCGATCGCCAGCCGTGCAAACAACGGATCAAGGAAGCTTTGTCCGCCAAGCACCTGCACTTCAATTCCACGCGCCTTGCCCTCCGTCAGCAAAAGCTGCACGGTTCTTTCTGCAACCAATGGATGGCCCGGCACGGCATACAAGACGCTGCCCTCCCGTTCGGCTGCATCCAGCAGCTCACGGCTGATCTGCTCGTACACCTCATCAAAGCCGCCATGCTGCTCGTAAACCAAATCAAACGAGATCACCTCGATCCCTTCATTGACCAGCTCTGCGATAACCGGATGCTCGCTTGTGCGTACGTACATCCGTTTTACCTGATTGATCTGTTTATACATGCCGAGTGGCAGCTGTTCCAAATCGCCTGCCCCCAGCCCCATTACCCGAATCAGCGCAGCCATTCGACCGGCCTCCTTTTTCAATTCAATCTCAATGGCGAACCAGCTTCAGCTTCGTAAAGAGCTTCAGCAGCTTGCCTCCCTTTGGCATGACGCGAAGATCATCAGCCGTAATGCCCCCGGTGAACAGCAACGCCACCACATACACCACGCCGCCTGTCATCACTGCTGCCATGCCGACCAATGTATACAAGATTCGCTCGGAACCGATAATCCCGCCAAAAATAACCGTTGTGACCCACTCGACGAACAGCACGAGCACGGACATGATGATTACCGCGAGTGTCGGCTTCGTAATCAACTGTTTTTTGTTCCATTTGACTTTGATATGGCGATTGAGTGCTATCAAATTGAGCGTCATCGCGGTCAGATACGCCAGCACGGTCGCAACTGCCGCACCGGAAATCCCCCAAAGCGGAACCAAAGCCAGATTCAGCACAAGCTTTGCCAACACCCCGATAAACAGATGGCGTGCCGGGAGCATGACCTCACCCAAGCCCTGCAAGATGCCTGATGTCGCAATGCTTAACGTCGCGAACAGAATCGTGAACGACTGGATCGCCAACGCATTCGTACCGCTCGTATCCCCATAGAGCATGATGTTGACCGGCTCGGCCAAAAGCGCCAAGCCAAATGAAGCCGGCAATCCGAGCAGCAATGTCAACCGAACCGCGACCTCCGTACGGTTGGCAATCACCTGCGTCTGCTTGCGGGTTACCGCCTCGCTTATGGCAGGAACGAGCGCCAATGAAAGCGAGGTGGCAAAAAACGTACCAAACTGAATCAAGGGCTGCCCCCTGTCGAAAGCACCTTTGGCCAGCTTCGCCGCATCCTCGGGGACGTTGCTCCATTGCAACAGATTCAGCACGGTCATCGAGTCGATCAGCGGAATCAACGGCAGTACGAGTGCGCCCAAACAAATCGGCAGCGCATAAAACAGCAGGCTGCGGATAATTTGGCGATTCGACCAGGTGCGCACCCCAGGAGCCAAGCCAACCGCACTTTCCACACTGCTCTGGCCCATGTTGTTGCGCCGCCAATAATAGAACAGCACCAGAATCGCCCCGACCGCACCCGGGAAGGCGGCGAACACCGCACCAGTACCAGCCAAATAGGCATCATTGTAGGCCGTCATCATCCAGTACGCTGACACCAGAATAAAAATCACCCGGAAAAGCTGCTCTACCACTTGGGACACACCCGTCGGCACCATGTTTTGCTGGCCTTGAAAATAGCCGCGAAGAATGGCGGCAAGCGGAACGAGCGGCAGCGACCAGGCCACTGCCTTCAACGGAAGGGTCAAATGCTCGTCACCCATCATACGCGAGATGAGCGGAGCACCGAAATACAGCAGGAAAAAGAAAAAGAATCCCAAAATGAACAGCGAAATGCTGGCGATTCGAAATGCTCTGCGAGCGCCGCTCGTATCGCCCAAAGCCAATCGCTCCGAAACGATTTTGGAGATCGCAATGGGGAACCCTGCCGTCGCAAGAATCAGCAGCGTGGTGTACAACGGGTACACCTGCATGTATACATAAAGGCCGATATCGCCGGTTATGTTCTGATACGGGATGCGATACAAGGCACCGAGCAGCTTGGAAACCAGCCCGGCAATGCCCAATATGGCGGCTCCTCTGACAAAATGGTTGGAACCACGTTCGCTTGACATCGTATGTACGTTCTCCTCTCGAACCTGTAAACTGCGTACATTATACCACATGCGTCCCAAAAGAAAAAAACAGCCCCGCACCTTGCGAGGCTGTTCCCCTATTGCTCCATCTGCTTGGCCAAAAAGCCTGCTGCCGTCTCGGCCATTTTCATTTCCAGCTCAGCCATTTTCGTCGCTTCATTTTTGTTAACCAAAATAACGGCTCCTATCGGGTCACCACCGGCTACGATTGGCGCTACCACAAACGATGAATACTGTTCGTTCATGTCCCGACAAATCTCGTATTGGCCGGAATTTTTCTCCAGACGTGTTTTGCGCTCTTCCAAACATTTTTCCACAATGCTACCGATCGGCTTTTCCATATATTCCTTCTTCGATGCTCCCGCGACGGCAATCACCGTGTCTCGGTCCGAGATCAGCACCATATGATTCATGCTTTCATACAGAGAATCCGCATACTCCTTGGCGAAATCACCCAACTCACCAATCGGAGAATACTTTTTCAGGATGACTTCCCCATCACGGTCGACAAAAATCTCAAGAGGATCCCCTTCGCGAATGCGCAGGGTGCGGCGAATTTCCTTAGGAATTACCACCCGTCCGAGGTCGTCGATGCGACGAACAATACCGGTTGCCTTCATAGTCATGTTGCCTCGCTTTCTTGAGAGATTTTAGTTGGTTGAGGGTTACCTGTATGTTGTCCCAACACCCTATTTTTACTATGGTTCATCCGTTGTAAACATTACCATGCTTTGATGTTTCTCTCTCCCCCGGCGGTAGTGAGTGATTATAGTATTCACTGTGGTTTGAAGAATATGCGACAAAACGAAAAAACAGGGAATCGCGATGATTCCCTGTCAAACCTGTACGTATTTACTTGGTAGCCGGTTTTACTTCCGGTACGTTCCACTTGGTCACGAGCTTGTCCAATTCAACGGTGATGAACTGATCATAGGCTTTGCCCAAATGCTGCTGCTTCAGGTTGTTTTTCACTTTGTCGAATGGCTCCACCTCGCGCTTCTCTACACGCACGATATGGTAGCCGTAATCGGTCTTCACAGCAGGGTCGCTGATTTGGTTAAGCGGCTGGGTCAACGCAGCCTTCTTGAACTCAGGAACCCAGTTGTTTACGTTCGTATTCTCATACAGACCACCGGTTTCCTTGCTGCCCGGGTCTTCCGTGAATTCCTTCGCCAGTTTGGCAAAATCCTCGCCCTTTTTCAAACGGGCAATCAACTCGTTGGTCAGCTTCAAGGCTTCTTCCGGTTTGCGGGATTCGGTGGAAATCAGGATGTGGCGAACGGATGCGATCGTGTAAGCCGATTTGTCCGCTGCCTCATACTCCTTTTTCAAAGCTGCCTCATCGATGCCTTTGTC
>JBLNEJ010000061.1:0-3582 GCA_050262535.1 Clostridia bacterium | reverse complement strand
GACATAATGGTAAATGTTGTCCATATCGCGATAGCCGATTCGCCAACCACCGTATCGATTCCAGCCGACTACCTCCACGACACCGTATCCGGTGCTTAGCACGGGCGTTCCATAATCGGCGAAAATATCGGTGCCCTCATGGATTCGGCGTCCCCCCCAACCACGTGCGTCTCCCCACGTATCCCGATAGCTGAAATCATATTTGGACGGAATCGGGAACGCATGCTGGTGAAGGTCTAGCGTTTGGTAATGCTCATACACTTTGACAAATTGGTCGATCGTTTTGACCGCCCGATCCCGTTGGTAATACATCCAGATGCCGATGCGAAAATCCTCGCGCGAGAAGCCGTATTGGGAAAGAAAACGGGTGATGGTTGTCAGCACGTCCAGATCGTCGGTTTGGTCGGCTTTGCCGTCACCGGAACCATCAACACCCATTCCATCAAAAAAGGAAATGGCCGTTTCGTTGGTTTCATCTTCGACCGGGTTTAGCGGACCAGACCATGCAGAAGGCGAAATCTGAATCGAGGTTACGCGTCTGGAAGCAGCGGGTGCTGCGTTGCTGTTCCCTTTTCGCTTGCGGATCAGCGTGCGTTCATATTGATCAAGCGCTGCTAAATATGTCCATGGTATTCCATACAGGCTCTCCATTTGCATATACAATTCCATCCTCGCCGAATAAACGGCTTGTTTTTTATCGGCAGCAAGTGAAGGCTGCGAGAAAACAGAGGTCGATGTGATGCAAAAGCTGATTATGATGAACAGGCGCACGAGAATCCGCATCTGTTTCCCTCCAGCCAATAGTCTCCACATCTAGTCTCGACAGTAATCGCGGAAATATGCTCGCAGCATTTTCCAATCGGTTTGACGGGAGAAAGGGAAGGTATGCTATGATGCGGGAAGGAGGAATCGGAATGGGACAAGTGATAGCTGTTACATGCAATCAGCCGCTGCGGCTTTCACAGCTGGTAAAGCCGTGGCAAAACATAAGAGGAACAGTCGAAATGGTGCAGCAGAAGAAGGTTGAGGTGCTCCTGCAAGCTCTGATTGGACGTGCGGAACCTTTTTCGGATGGTTGGACAAACGAAGAATGGCAGGCAGAAATCACAGCCTTACGGGAGCTCTCGAGCGGATCGGAGGAGCGGCGTAACATTTCGTGGCGCTTCTCCCCGTTGATTGTGCCGGCTTCTCTGCCTTTTGAGCACTTTGCCTTGCTGGAAGGCGTGGCGGTAAAGGAAACCGTTCAGACCGATCAAAAGCTGTCTCCGCTTGCGTTAATCTGGTTGAAGGAAACGGCCGCGGTCTTTCGCGGGCTGGACGGTTTGGCGATAAAACGGGTTGAGATGGGAGAAGGCGTCGTCCTGCTGGAAGCCGAAGACAACGAAACATGGCCATTACAATGGGAGATGACAAGCCACCTGACAGAGCATGTGGATGAAGGGATGCTGCTTCTTCAGGTAAATCTGGACGATTGCACAGCGGAATGGATTGCCTATACGTCGGAGCGGTTGTTTGCTGCCGGCGCGAACGATGTGACCGTCATTCCGTTGACCATGAAAAAAAGCAGGCAGGGCAGCATGCTTCAGGTGCTCTGCTACCGTAGCCAGCTTGAGGCAATGAAAACGATTTTGTTCCAGGAAACGACAACCTTTGGCGTACGGTACTTTCCGGTAGCGGTTCATCGCCTGGGGCGGCGGTTCGTTACGGTACAGACAAGCTGGGGGGAAGTGCCGGTGAAAATCGGTTATCATCGCGGACAGCCGGTTCAGGTATCCCCTGAGTACGATGTTTGCGCTCGTCTGGCTCGCGACGCTGCGGTACCGCTTGGTGTTGTGTATGAAGAAGCAAGGCGACTGGCCGGAGGCAATTAAATCGTTCCGACCAGTACGCGAAGCACGTTGGGCTGTTCAGGCAGATCGCGTGTTCCTGCGCCGTAGCCGATCGATTCTACCGTCATCGCCGGCAATGGTCCGAATTGGGTCACAAGTGCTGCCGCGATGCCTGCACCAGTTGGGGTGGTGAGTTCCTTCTGGATGGTTGATGAGCGAATGGGAATGCCTTTGAGCATTTCCATCGTTGCAGGAGCAGGGACCGGATACAGGCCATGATCGCAGCGTATGTAGCCGTTGCCGGTTGGAACGGGGCCGCAGTAAAGCTGCTCGATCCCGAGCTCCTCAAGCGCAATTGCAACACCGACAATATCGACGATGGAATCGGTTCCCCCTACTTCATGGAAATGAACGGTTTCTATCGGTATGTTGTGTATTTTGGCCTCGGCAATGCCGATTTGCCCAAAAATCGCAAGGGCACGCGACGTTACTCTCGGAGCCAAATCAGCCGCCTCAATCAGGGCAACTATTTCCTTATAGCGCCGATGGGCATGCGGGTGGTCATGATGATGGTGATGGCTGTGATCGTGATCGTGATGGTGGTCATGATGGCTATGGTTATGTCCATGATCATGGCTGTGGGAATGCAGCACTTTAAACGGATTGGTGGAAGTAGCTTGAGTCTGTTCCGCATATTCGTCAATCACATCGACCTTCAATGCGTGAACGCCAGTCTTCATCACCGATCGCCACTCCAGCCGATAGCCGTCCAGTTGAAGCTTCGCCAGCTCGCGTTCGATCGCCTTGCGATCAGCACCTGCATCAACAAGCGCGGCCAGTGTCATGTCGCCGCTTAAGCCGGAGAAGCAATCAAGGTATGCGATTTTCATGGGAGAACGTCTTCCTTTCCATGCAAAAAAGTTGGTTTTGACATTCACATAAGTGTATCACTCGGTTGTATTGCTTGTCATGTAACAAAGGGAGAGATGAAGCTTGGAAAGCACATTGCTATATATTTCACTTTTGCTAAATGGGATCGTTTTGATTTTGTTACTGGTTCTGCTGCTTCGCAAAACGAATCCGAAGCAAGCCCAGCAGGTTATCCAGCATTTGTTCGCGTTGGAGAAAGCGCAGGAAAAAGTGGAGCGCAGTCTAAAGGAGGAAGCCATTCACAACCGCCAGGAAGGGAATGCGGCCGCAAAGCTGATGCGAGAGGAACTGACGCTGTCGCTTTCTTCCTTTCACAAAACGATGTCTTCACAGCTGCACGATTTGACGTTAATGAACGAACGCAAGCTGGAGCAGGTTCGGCAGACGCTGGAGGAAAAGCTGATTTACCTTCAGGAGGACAACAGCCGCAAGCTGGAGCAGATGCGCCAGACGGTCGATGAGAAGCTGCATGCAACGCTCGAACAGCGGCTGGGTGATTCTTTTAAATTGATTAGCGAGCGGTTGGAGCTTGTTCACCGGGGATTGGGCGAAATGCAATCGATTGCAGTCGGTGTCGGCGATTTGAAACGGGTTTTGTCCAATGTGAAGACGCGTGGGACGTTGGGGGAGATTGCGCTGGAAGCGCTGCTGGAACAAATCATGACGGTTGACCAGTACGAAAAAAACGTGGCGGTCGTAGCCGGTCGCACGGAGCCTGTCGAATTTTCCGTAAATCTGCCGGCTGGAGAGGATAAGCAAACAAAAGTCAGGCTGCCGATTGACAACAAAATACCACTGGAGGATTATAAGCGGCTCCATGATG
>JBLNEJ010000060.1:0-11880 GCA_050262535.1 Clostridia bacterium | reverse complement strand
TACAGCGACCAGGTTTCGATCCGCGATGCGGTGGCCCAATCGCTGAACGTGCCTGCTGTTTCGTTGCTGCAGGAGCTTACGGTAAAAAAATCCCTTGGGTATATCGAGAAATTCGGGATTCCGCTTGATAAAGAGCGTGACCGCAACCTGGCAATCGCATTGGGCGGCTTGAGCAAGGGTACCTCCCCGCTGGAAATGGCACAGGCCTATACTGCTTTTGCCAATGGCGGAACGATGACGAAGGGGTATGCGATCACCAAGATCGAGGAGCCGCGCATCGCTTTTTCCAAAAGCGTATCCGTGCAGCAGTCACAGGTGATATCTCCGCAAGCAGCATGGGATATGCACCAGCTGCTGGAAGGCGTTGTCCAATACGGAACTGGTAAGAATGCAAGAGTCAAGGGATTCCAGGTAGCAGGGAAAACCGGTACAACCCAATCGATGGTCAAGGGAGCCGATAAAGACTCCTGGTTCGTCGGATATACACCGGAATATTTGGCAGCTGTCTGGATGGGCTTTGACAACGAGGATAAGCAGCACGTCATGCGCAAGGTAAGCGGCATGCCGGCGAAGATGTTCTCCAAGGTAATGGTGGAAGGGCTGAAGGGTGTCAAGTCCAAAGGCTTTGTACGACCGGATGGCGTGCAGGAAGCGCCGAAGGAAGCGGATACGACTGCGCCGCAGCTTACGGCCACGCTGACGCTTGACAATGACAAGCTGAAAGTCGTGTTGAACTGGATCGGGAATGAAGGAAAAGACTTGACGTATGATGTGTACCGCTTCGCTGACACCGTTGAAAACAAACAGCTGATCGGAAAAGATGTGAAGGATACCTCCCACATCGATACACTCGACACGCCAACGATGTTCAAGTATATTGTTGTACCGAAGGATGCAGAGGGGACGGAAGGACCGGCATCCAATATTGCCGAGATCGATACGGCACAGCTGGAGCGTCTGCTCGAGGATGCACAGCATCACGACGACATCAACCAGAACCCGGTCGAAGGGGAGCAGCCGCCTGTTGACAATCCGGAGCAGCAACCGGATGGAAGCACGGTTCCGCCGCAGCAAGACCAGTCAGGACAACCGAATGACGGTGGTACCCAGCCTCCACCGGATATTCAGCAACAGCAGCCTGACAACACAGGAAACCCAGCTGATGGCGGAGGTACTGCACCGCCTGCAGATATGCAGCAACAGCCTGTGGATGGTGCACCTCCAGATGTTTCCGCGTCAAATTGACGATGATCTTCTATTTTCACACAAGCCGCCTCGTGCTACAATAAAATGAAAAAAGCAAGAATGGTCGACGGGAGGGAATAGCGATGGCAGATTTCGCGCAAGGTAATCTTCAGGAATTCTTTGGGGAAAAATTATCGTCTGCAAAGATTTCATTTGAACGTGCACTTGATTGCAAACATACCGAGTTCGATGATCTATACCCTTATATGAACGAGCAACCTCAGTTTTTCTGGTACAAACGCTATGTTGCTTGGGCAGAGCTACTAACCGTCGTGAAGCTGGCGGAAGAGCTGGGAATCGACTGGACCCCACAATTCTCCTCGGTTCAGGCAGACTTCATCCGCGGCAAAGTATTGCAGGGCAAAGTACTGGATCACTGGTATCCAGAAGAGGATAACAAGCAGGAAGAAGAATTAAGTGAAATGAAAGAATAGCTTGTCATAAAAAAATCGGCCCTTTCCATCAAACAATGGAAATCGGCCGATTTTTTTATGCTTTTTCATCCTTTAGGTATTGAAAAGCTGGTGAGAGGAAAATGGAGAAAAAAGCGCAGGTCTTTGGGACATCAACCGAAGCGTAATGGAGAAAACGGAACAATCCCTCAGCGTCCAACGTGTCAATCATCCCCGAATCCGCATGTTTTGGACGCGTGTTCCGCTTTCGGAATGGAGCCGGGCAGTGCTACCCCAGGTAGATGGCCCAAGAACCGAAGCGTTTTCTCCATTTTCCTCTCCTCCCCCACAGCTCACTCATTCAAGCCAATGATAAACCACCTGCGGTGTCTCTTCATCCCTGTCGGTCGGCAAATAAAACCGTTCCGCATTATTCCAGACTAACTTCGGATGCGATTTGTCGGAGATGATCACCTCGGTACCGAGCGAGGCAAAGGAGTACAGCTCTTCCACATCAGCGTTGTGCAACCGGATGCAGCCGAGTGATACAGACTGTCCGATGCTTTCCGGCTTGTTGGTGCCATGGATCGCGTGTTTAGCGCTTGTAAATACCATGCCGCGCGTACCGTATGCATTCGTCGCGCTGCGCGGCTGGCTAACCTTTTGCAGAATGGAGAAGTATCCTTCCGGCGTGCGCTCTTCCTTGCCGATTCCGATCGGGTATTGGCGCAGCAGATGCTGACCGCTCATGACACGCAGCGAGACCATTTTTTGCTGGACGATGATTTGCAGTGGTTCGAGTCCGACCGCAGGCTCCGGATAAAACGGGAGAGGCAGCACACTGCTCATGCTTTTCCATGCGTTTTCCTTGTTTAGCGCACCGGGATGATACGGCCAATCGATATAACGGGCCCGATCCGGCGGCGCCAAGCCTTCAACAGGTGGTGGGACGTACAGCTGCGGTATGGACGGCAAACGGTTTGCCGGAAACGGCTGCGCGAGTTCAGACAGCCTGGCTGGCAGCTTTCCGGTGCTTTGGTATGTCCGGTACAAGGCGTTTCTCAATGTCAATGCCTGCTCAAGCGCCAGACGTTCGTCGTGAAATGCTTTTTTGGCACGGATGACAATCGGCTCATTTTGACAGGGGCACCCTTCGGCAAACAGCTTTTGCGTCGTGATCGCCTGCTTGCTCGGATCGTACGTGACGACACCGCGGACCCGGTCTGGACGATAGAAGGGGAGCGGCGTAAACAGCGGGACCCCTTCTGCTTCCGGTACGGCGATGACGGTAAACGGCCGGTTGTAATAGAAACGGCGGGATTTCAAATAGTGGCGAATTTGCTCGGCAAGCACTGTATCTCGCACAGAATCAGGAACGGCGATGACCTCTGTATGACGGAGAGTGGATTCATTTTTTGCCGGTGACGATGGGGGACTTGCTTGTACGGCAGGAGCGGCGACCTCAGCATTGCGTGTGTCGGCCGGAAACAGCACTGCCGTCAGGAGTGCAAACAGAAGAAGCAGACTGCGGCGCACCCACCTCCACGCGTTCTGACGTTTCTGTCTGCGCTGGCGGAGCAGTTCCTGATAAGCCTCTCTTGCTTCCTTGGCAAACGGACTCCGTTCCCTGCTGTGCAGCGCTCTGCGAAAAGCTTCAAACGCTTTGTCATTGTTCCCCTGCTTTTGGTATTCTCGTCCAAGGTGAAGCCAACCGATCGAAGGCCCCGGATGCTCCGTTGTAAAGTGTAGATAAAAGGAAAGTTCATCTGCATCGGGATTGGCGATTAAATACGTTGCTTTGGCTTGGAGAAAGTCGGTTTTATTCACCACAGATCCCTCCTACCGTGTGTATCGGTAGGAATGGGACAACTGTTTAGGAAGAAAGTACCTATTAATGGAAATGGGGTGCAGAGGAGCTTTTTGCAATAAGAATAACTTCTTTCAGAAGTCCTTTCAAAGAAGCTGGTTCTTCATTCAGTGGAAGTTTTTCTTGCGCTCCAGAATTTATAAGCGCACGCACTTATAAATTCTTATACGTTGAAAAAAGTGGGCCGCAACCCATGATTGCGACCCACCGATACCCAGCGGCTGGGGATGATCAAACCGTAATGATGTTTTCCGGAGAAATGGCCACGTCGCGTGCAGGCGCCAAATAACGCGGTGTCGCCAAAGCTTCCGTGCGATAAATGCGCTGACCGCGTTCGGAAAAACGCTGCTCGTATTCGGTCATGACGTTATCCTCTGCCCACTTGGACTGATGCAGGTCGAACGTAATGGCCTGGAGCTGAAACCCTTCATTGGAGAACTGGTTAAGTGAGAATTCGAACAGCTTCTCGTTATCTGTTTTCAGGTGAATTTCCCCTTCAGGTGCCAGTACCTGGCGATAGAGAGCAAGAAACGATGCATACGTCAGTCGGCGCTTGTAGTGACGTGCCTTTGGCCATGGATCGCTAAAATTCAGGTAAATGCGGGCTAGCTCACCATCGGCAAACAGGTCGGATAAAAGGGTCGCATTGTATTGAACCATTGCCAAATTGGGGATCTCGCGCATCTCGGTCTTCTGGGCAGCGCGCAAGATCACTTCCGCTTTCAGTTCAATGGCGATAAAATTAATGTCAGGGTGGCGTTCGGCCAACGTGGTAATAAAACGTCCTTTCCCACAGCCGATCTCAACGTGAATCGGGCGTGTATTGCCGAAATGCTCGTGCCAGCGCCCTTTCAGTCCTACTGGATTGACAACAAAAACAGGATACTGGCGCAGTGTGTCCTCTGCTCCAGGAATATTTCGTAAACGCATGATTTCCTCCTTACAAAGCTGACTCTTTTAAAAATGGTATCTGCCTTGACGACCGATTGCAAGATAAAAGATTTGGTGTATGGTACAATAGACTAGTTACGATGAACGGAAGGGGAGAGCTTTATGGGGTTTCAACTGAACAGGGAAGAGTTAACGAAAACAGGACGAGTCCATTTTGGTGACTGGGTGGAGCCCGCACTGGTGCAAATAGAGCAGGCCATTCAACAGCTGGAAGCAGAAGGCGGCGCACAGGCTGTGCAATCCGGACGCGTGATCGCGTTGCGGGCAACCGACAGTAGCCGTAGCTACTCCGCGTTCAAGGCTGCGCTGTACTTGGGAAAATACGATGACATGGCCAACAAGGAGCGTTTTTTGTCCAAAATGGTCAAGGCGCACCATTCGTATGAGCCGATCCGCGGCGAATTGATTTTGTTCATGTATGTCGGGGTGGGCAAGCCGGTTTATGATCATTTGGTTACGTATACGGTCGGCCGCCCGTCGCGGATTGCCGGCGGGCAACGCGCGAACCTGCCCTGGGGATATGAAGTACCGGTTGAGGCGAAAGACCGGCAGACCTATATTGATCGGGCAATGCCGCTCATTCAGGAAGTGGTCGAATTGACCAAGCGTGACGCGGAGCGTCCGTCCGAGCAATTGCAAGCCGCTCGTTCCCTTTTGCCAGTGGGCTACATCATGCCGCCGTTTTTGATGGAATTCAGTGAAGAAGCGCTGATCAAAAACGTGTTTCGTCAACGATTGTTTGAACGGGGAGCACAGGGGGCAACGGTCGATGTCGCCGCAGATATGTATGAATGCTGCCTGAAGCTTGACCGAGCCAAATGGGAGACACTGCGTGACTATCACGGCCCGCATACCGTTGCCTGGGAGAAGGCCATGCGGACACTGCGGGACAAGCAATATACGCTGGACGATTTGCTCAAGCTGGCTGGGCAGGAGGAACCGAATGTTGAGCCCGGGAGCATCCAACTGTACGACCTGCTGATGCAAACGGTCGGCAAGGAAGCACCGACGATGTGGGAAAAAATGAACAAGTAAGAGGAAAGCCACTTTGGCGTGACAACGCTGAGGTGGTTTTTTTCGTTTTTTTGGCGAGAATGTGTAATAGAAAGCAAGTTCCAACGTCTAACTTGTTATGAAGGGGAAGGCGGGACGACGTAAATCAAATGACCGTGAAAGAGGAGCTGATTCATCATGAGACGGACACGCAAGCAACGTACGTTTCCGGTAGTAGGAACGGGGATCGCCGTCGTAGCGATCCTTGGGGCAGTATGGATGGGGACGTTTTTATTGAAACAGGATGAGCAGGCGACACCATCTGCTGTTATTCAGAAACCGGACGGGAGCAAAGCCGGGCCGGATATACGTTCCGGGGAGAAGCCAACTGAAAATGATCCGTCTGCACCGACGGTAAAGCCAGACTCTTTGACCAAGCTTTTGCAGCAGCAGTTGAAGCTTGCCGAACAGGGGAGGGTGGATGCGGGTGGCATTGCGCTGGAAACGACGATGCTGGATTCGATTGAGCAGCAATGGGGAAAGCCGGATCAGACTCGCTTTGAGAATGGACTGAATTACGCGACGTACACGAAGCGCGGGCTTGATATCGGGGCGAACAAAGGGATGCAGGTGGTAGAAATCCGCTACCAGAATCCGGCTCTGAAGCACGTGACTCCGTCCGATGTCGAGAAGGCATTGGGTGCACCGCACAGTATTCGTACCACGATTGAAGACCAGAAGGTGTACGTCTACAAGCCGAATGAAAAGTATGAGCTACAGACAATCTTCGCTGCGCCAAACAAGCAAACGCCGTCAGCGACCTTGCAATCCATTGTCGTTCGCTACCCGCAAGGAATGATCAATATGATGGCAGAGGAATCACCAGCAGACTTGATCTTGCACCTCAAAGAGAGTGCGCGTCGAGGGAAGCTGCCGGATGTACCTGTTACGGTTGGAAAATCGATGCGCGACCAGGTTGAACGGGAGTGGGGCAAGTCGGGCCGCGAGGAGATGATCAAAGGTCTGCGTTACTCGGTGTATCCGCAAAAAAATATCGTTCTCGTAAGCAACAAAGGAGATCAAATCATCGAGACGCGCTCCTATCTCTATTTACTAACACGCTTGAAACAATCGGAAGTAAGGCAAGGGTTAGGCAAACCCGTCAAGGAAAGCAGCACCGCCGGACAAACGATCGATCTCTATCAAATCAGCCCTGATTATCAACTGAAGATCGTTTACCCCGCCGCGACCAAAGAAATTCCTGATCCGACAATTGATCACATCAATCTTTTGTATCCAAAAGGTTTTGGTAATCAGATGGCGCAGTAAACGGAGCAGAATATACAAAAGCTGTCGAGCATCTACACTCGACAGCTTTTGTTCATAGGATCGCTAGATTTTCAACACGCCGCCGCTGCTGGCATTCGTAACCAGCTTGGAATAGCGGGCAAGATAACCGGTTTTTACTTTTGGCTCGAAGCCTTTCCATTCCGCTTGACGCTTCGCCAGCTCTTCCGGTGAAATGTGCAGTTGGATGGAACGGTCTTCAATATCAACACTGACGATGTCGCCGTCATGGACGAACGCAATCGGACCGCCTTCTGCTGCTTCCGGAGAAACGTGACCGATGCTGATGCCGCGGGATGCGCCCGAGAAGCGTCCGTCTGTAACCAGTGCAACCTTTGCACCAAGGCCCATACCGACGATTTGCGAGGTCGGTGCGAGCATTTCCGGCATACCTGGACCGCCCTTTGGTCCTTCATAACGGATGATGACGACGTGGCCTTCTTTTACTTTGCCATTCGCAATCCCTGCCAACGCCTCTTCCTGAGAGTCAAAGCAGATGGCCGGTCCTTCATGGCGCTTGATTGACGGATCAACAGCGCCTGTTTTGAGGATGGAGCCTTCAGGCGCCAGATTGCCGAACAGTACGGCCAGTCCGCCTTTTTGGCTGTATGGGTTTTCCAGCGTGCGGATGACGTTGCTATCGGTGATTTGGGCACCGGCTACGTTTTCACGCAGCGTTTTTCCCGTAACGGTTATGCGGTCGAGGTTCATCGCGCCTTCTTTTTTGGACAGCTCGTTGATGATCGCGGATACGCCGCCAGCGTTGTGGCAATCCTCGATATGATAATCGGAGGCTGGGGCCAGCTTGCAAATGTGCGGAACGCGCTCAGCTACCTGATTGATGCGCTCGATTGGGTATTCAATGCCTGCTTCATGGGCAATTGCCAACGTATGCAGAACCGTATTGGTGGAGCCGCCCATAGCCATGTCCAGAGCGAAAGCATCGTCAATGGCTTCCAGCTTCACGATGTCACGCGGCTTGATGTCGCTCTCGATCAGGTTCATCAAATGCTTGGCAGTCGATTTTACCAGTTCGCGGCGTTCCTCGGAAACCGCGAGAATGGTTCCGTTGCCGGGCAGGGCAAGTCCCAACGCTTCGCACAGGCAGTTCATGGAGTTGGCGGTGAACATGCCGGAGCAGGAACCGCATGTCGGACAGCCGTATTGCTCCAGCTCTTCCAATTGCTTGTCGTCGATTTTGCCGGCTTGGTAGGCACCGACGCCTTCGAAGACGGAGGAAAGCGAGATGGAGCGTCCATCGCTCGTTTTGCCCGCCTTCATCGGACCACCTGTTACGAACATCGTTGGAATGTTGACGCGCAGTGCACCCATGATCATTCCTGGCGTAATTTTGTCACAGTTCGGGATACAGATCATGCCATCAAACCAGTGAGCGGCTACGACTGTTTCCAGGCTATCGGCAATGATGTCCCGGCTTGGAAGCGAGTAGCGCATCCCGATGTGGCCCATGGCAATCCCGTCATCTACACCGATTGTGTTGAATTCAAATGGAACGCCGCCTGCTTCACGAACGGCTTCTTTTACGATTTTGCCAAATTCCTGCAAATGAACGTGTCCAGGGATGATATCAATGTACGAGTTGCAGATCGCAATAAACGGTTTGTCAAAATCCTCGTCCTTTACTCCGGCTGCACGCAGCAGGCTGCGGTGCGGAGCACGGTCAAAACCTTTTTTGATCATGTCGCTTCTCTGTCTAGTCATCAGTAGGTAACTCCTTTTCGTGTTCTTGAGGAAACCACGGTTTTTCAAACTATCTTACCACTTTGTACACAAACCTAACAACCCAAAAACTCTGAACATTCGTTCAGGGCAGGACAAAAAGAAAGGCGAATCAGGAAGGAATGAACTCCATCTCGCCAGAATTTACTATTTTGGCATCTACCTCAATCTTCTCCAGGGAGTCTGCTTTCAGAGGCAATTGCTCATCTTTTTGCAGTTTTTTCCAGAGCTGAACATCCTTTCGGTAGATCGTATCGGACAAGGAGTAAATGTCCGTTTTCAGCTTTACTCCATTTTTGAACGTGTTGCGGATCTCGGATTCGATTTTTTGGCTTGCCAGCTTGTTCATGTCCTTGAGGCTGGTCGAAATATTAATGTTGGAAATGGAGCCTGTCACCTTCACTTTGATGGTAAAATACGCTTTGCCGTTTTTCACGCGGTAGCTAATTTTTGGCTTCGGATCCTCCATGATCAGATCGGCTAGAGGCTGCTTGCCCTTAAATAAACGCAGAGACGTCCGTACCGTATGCTTGTTGAGCCAGCGTAACCCGCTCGTATGTGCAACGTCAAGACAGCCAACAAATTTGCGATTCGCGAGCATGCACACCCCATCTCGTCTCAGGATGGGGCGATTTTCGGTCGTTCGATACACCATACTGCTCACATGAGATAGGCGAGGGAGCAAGGTTGTTTTGCTTTTGGAAAAATAGTCGGTTTCAAATCGGTTCATCATGAGAGGCTGAATGTAGGAGCTTTGCCGATAAATCGTCATCGGATCTCCCAATTGAGAATAAATCGCAGGCGTATTCATCGCAGGGAACAGCAATAAAATTTCCGGGATTGGCCTTTCGGTCGTGAATACCCACCACGTATGCCGATATTCGCTGTAGCGACCCAGATTGTCGAGAAAGTAGTTCATGCCATAACGAAGCGCGCCTTTACCGATCACGACAGAACGGATATGACTCCAGTTGAACCGCTGCTGTGCATACGAATAAATATTGAAGGCCGCTTCATCGAACGATTTGCCTACTCCCTTGACTACAACGATCTCCTGTTTTTGGCGGCTGCCGCCGCTTTCCACCTTGGCAATGACGGTGAAATTGATCAGTTGCAGATAGATTTCAAACTGCTTGTTGCGATAATCAAATCCGATCGAAACCGGATAACGCAAATGCTCGACTTCTTTAAAATTCCAACACCCGCTCAAGACGACGGAAGAAAGCATGCAAAGGGTCAAGATCATGGCATGCAGCTTTTTCATGATCCGCTGTCACTCCCTTTCTTGCGAGTCTGATCGAGCGGCTGTAACAATTTGGGACGCAAATTCAGATAGCGTGTTGGCACCGTAAAAAACGCTCGAAACAGATCGGATTTGATCACTGGCGAGAACGGTGCGAGATAAGAGGTCCCAAACGACTTCAAGTTGGACATATAGGTGATAATCGCCAACAGGGCCAATAGGAAGCCGAACATGCCCAGGCCAGAGGCAAGAAACAGGACAAAAAAACGAATGATGGCCATGGAGCCGACAATCGATTGGCTCGTAAAGGTGAAGGTTGCGACTGTACTTGCCGCTACGACGACAAGCATGACGGACGATGCGAGCCCGGCACTGATCGCCGCCTGCCCGATAATCAGTCCCCCGACAACAGACAGAGTCTGACCAACCGCGAGCGGCAGGCGAAGCCCTGCTTCCTTGAACAGCTCAAACAAAATGATAATCAGCAACGCCTCCAGTGGAGCGGGAAGAGGAATCCCCTGACGTGCAATGACGACGGTGGCAAGCAGGGTAAATGGTATTTGATCCTGATGATAGGTGGTGAGCGCTACCCAGAATCCGGGCAAAAAAACAGCGACCACAAAACCGAGAAAGCGGAGCATGCGTTCTAGCCAGACGAAATAAAAAAAGCTGTGGCTATCCTCGGCAGATGAGAGCAGAAACGTGAAATTGGCAGGCGCAATCAGGATCGTCGGGGCACCGTCAACAAGCACGAGGCAACGCCCCGAAACAAGACAGCTGACGGCATAATCGGGTCTTCCTGTATAGGCAACAAGCGGAAACAAAGAAAAGGAACGCTTGACCAGATGCTCTTCGATGTTGGTCGCGGAAATGATGGCATCGATCGAAATGCCAGAAAGCTGCTCCCGAACCGATTCAACCAGGGTCTGTGACGCGACATCGTTGATATACATAAGCGCGATCCGTGTGTGGCTGCGCGCCCCGATCACAAATTTTTCACAGTGGAGCGAATTGGTTCGCAACCGTCGCCGAATGAGACCAATGTTCACATTGATCTGCTCGATAAACCCATCCTTCGGACCACGAATCGAGATTTCTGTGTTCGGTTCATCAGGTGAACGCTGCGGGTGGTGGGATGCATGGATGCTCATGACAAGATTGAGATGCTCCCAGAAGATGATCAACTGGCCATCGAACACCTGCTCGACGATATCAAGCTCATCATGCACACCATCCAAAATCTGTACGGGACGGGCGACTGCCCGTTCAATCGCAGACAGGGTGGGTTGCTTGCGTTGGTCAGCCAAACGTCTCAATGCGGGAAAGATGTACTCGTTCAACTGATTCATGTCGCAAAGCCCTTCAGAATATATCATCAGTGCGCTGGTGACGCTGGTGCCCGTCCCCATTTCCAACCGGCTGAAAATGACATCCTCACATCCGTCAAAAAGTGCGATCAGCTGCTCCTCATTCATGAACTCACCGTCCTTTTTCGTCGATGAAACACAACAAGCAAAGTGAGACTAATGCTCAAGAATACAATCAGCACCATCAGTGCCGGGAGCATCGTAAACATGAGTTGAACAAACCGAATGTCGTTGATTGGAAACAGAAGGGTTAACGTAAGCAGCAAATAGAGACCGCCTAAAGTAAGGGTACGTTTTTTTCCAGGCGCCACTTGAAACATGTCGACAATCAGGAACATGGAAAGAGACAAGCGGATATAGGCACCGGAAAGCCATTGATAGATCGAGAGAAAATCCAAGTGCTCGACATACCGCCCCAAATTGACCAGCCGCCACTCTTCAAAGGCAGGATAGCGCAATTGAGCGGCCCGTTCCAGGCCGAACTCTGCGATGGCGCCTGTCAGCGGGCCCATAATCATCCACCCAAGCACGATGATGAGAATAAGCAGGCCCTTCAGTTTCGGTGGCTGTTGCAAATGCTGCTGCATAAACAGGATAATGGAAATCTCGATCAATCCCGAGGTTGTATAAAGAATTCCTTTCCATACAGGAGTCCACCCGTTTTCAAACAGAGGGAACAGTTGGAAGTAATCCTTATGGGGTAAATTCGCCGACATGACGAAAAAGCCAAATACA